>DASPWV010000001.1:0-3327 GCA_035637635.1 Vicinamibacterales bacterium
CTTCACCTGCATGAACCGGTACGGTCGTCACACACTGGGCGCATTCGATGCGCAGATGCGAGCACCGTTGCCGGACCTCGATGCAACCGAACGACCTCAGGATGCGGCGAAGGTCCTTCGCGGTCACGAGATCAGGATAGCCGATGGCCGCCGAATATGTCTAGCGCGATAGACAGATGCAGACCTGAGCGTCAGCGGGGGCCTCAACTGCCGACGTCGTCTGGTTCGGAACTCTCGCCGCGGTGATCGTCGGCGCTCGTTCTCCGACACACTTGAGAACCGCAACGACGCACAACGCGCGCCATCAGCGCGCCTCGGAATCTCAATGCCTTTTCGCGAGTGTGCCCAAAGTCCGTGGGTTCTCATCGTGAAATCAGGCGGTTTGTCGGTCGAATTTGACGAAGGCGACGGTTTGAAAAGCCGTTGTAGGTTCCGCAGAAAAAGTTGGATCCGGCAAGTGCTGATTTCACGTACACTTAGCGTCTGCGGTGAGGTGGCCGAGAGGCTGAAGGCGGCGGTTTGCTAAGGCTGCCAGGAATCACAGAACGGGCCTGAAATTGACGATTTCAGGCCCGTTTTTTATTGGGAACTTGGTTGGCGTTGGCTCCCGAGTGATGGCCATCGGACCGCGTTTGGGCACACTGGTGGGCACACTCTGGCCGATGCCAACGTGTGCCTTATGGGCACACGTTGTGCTACGCTGGTGGCGGTGAAGTACTTCGCCTGGGACGACGCGAAGAACGCGAAGCTCAGGGCGGAGCGCGGCATAGGGTTTGAGGAGATTGTCTTCCACATCGAACGTGGCGACCTGCTCGCGATCCTGGAACACCCGAACCCCGACCGTTACGCCGGCCAGCGGATCTTCGTCGTCCACCGCGAGGACTACGTCTACCTGACGCCGCTCGTCGAAGACGAGCACACGGTCTTCCTGAAGACGATCATCCCGAGTCGGAAAGCGACGAAGCAGTACGGTGAGGAGGCCGATGACCAATGAAGATTGACGCCGACGAAAAGGACCTGCTCGCGTCCGTCGAGCGCGGTGAATGGAAGTCTGCCGCCGGTGGGAAGCGCGAGCGGACCCGGTACGCTCGCTACGCCAAGGCCACGTTCCGCAAGGACCGCCGATTGAACATCCGACTCTCGAGCAAAGACCTGGAGGCGATCCAAAAGCGAGCGCTCGCGGAGGGCTTGCCGTATCAGACGCTGATCGCGAGCCTGTTGCACAAGTACGCGTCCGGCCGACTCAAAGAGGTGTAGCAGGCGATGATCTTTGGCGGCAGCGATGGATGGGCGACATGGCCGCTCAGCCGATCGGTGTCATTCGCGTCTGCGCCCCGCTACGTCACTTGGTTCGTTCTGAATCAGACGAAGCCAGCGAAAAAAACGCGGACCATCGCGGGTGATCAATGAAGCGGTGGTCCAACTATTTCGATACCAAACTTGCGGGCGGTTTCGGTGAGCGCCAAGACTGCCTGGGGAGTGGGTGCACCGCTCCGTGGTGGAAGCTCAAGATTTGTTGCGGGACGCGACATCGCGCGGACGAAACGCTCGAAGTCACCTCGCACCGTCACCGTGAGCCAACGACCACGATCAGAGTCGACACAGTACGTGTGCGGGATCCGTTTCGGAGTGAGCAGCGTCTCGCCGGCCACGAGCGTCCGTTCGTCGTCATTGATTCGGAACCGGAAACGTCCTTCTATGATGTGGAAGACTTCATCCTCCGTGACGTGAACATGGAGCGGCGGCGAATCATCTTTCGGAGCGAGGTGTTCAAGCACCGAGATGCCGTCCACGCCGCCGCCGCTGTGCGGAACGCGCACGGTAACCAGCGTGTCTAGAAACCAGAGATGGTCGGTCCGGTTCACCGTGTCGAACATGTCGTCATTCTCCTCCGGACTAATCTTAGGCAGACGCGGCCGAATGTTCCAGGATGTACTCGCCGAGAAGGCGGTGACCCCCGGACCCGCATCAGTCAGCGAGAATTGAATGCGCATCGATGGGATCTGTTGGACGATCGTTCCCGCTGTCGCGTGCAGCACTTCGTGGCTTCCCGGCACCGGCACATCTATCGCGCGCCCAATCTCGATGCCGTCCGATCCAGTGACGACAAGCGATACCGACTTCACCGCCGTGAGATCGACGCGCAGGCCGACGACAAAGATCTTGTCCTCCGGCCAGGCAGCGCACGGTACCGACTGGCCCGGCGCAAGCCAATAAAAGCGGACGCGCACCCCATCGCGCGAGAGACGATTGAGCAGATCATAAGGAATAATCCCTGTGATACGACCCTGGCGTGCAAGCGTACGGAGCCCGTGAGCGGTCGCGGCCAGCTCCTCGAGCCGCTCGGCACAATCGGCGCAAACGAACACATGATCCTCGACGCCGGCGGAGTCTTGCTCGGAGATCTCGCCAGCCCAGTATCCCGAGAGGGTGTCCAGGTCGACCGGCGCGACGCATCGCGTCATGACGCCACCTTGTCAGATACAAAGTATTGGCGCAGTTGCTCAAGCGCGCGGTGCCGGATAACGCGCACATGGCCTTCTGCAAGCCCCAGCGCCTGTCCAACCTCGGTCGTCGTTTTCTCCGCGTAAAACGTGGCAACAGCACCGCCCGGGCCCGATCGGACAGGTGCCGCATGCAGCGTTCCAGCCGATCGAGATCGATGGCGTTGCCGATACTCGGCTCTACGGTCAGCATCGTCTGCCAGGCATTTTGGCGCAAGGCTTCGCGGCGGCGCTCTCGGCGTTGCAGATCGCGCGTCATGGTGCGACTTGCACCAAGAATGAATGACGCGATCTGATTCGGGTCGCGCACGGCTCCTTCGCGGAGCCGCTCGATTGTCAGCATCATGACCTGCTGCACGAGATCACGCGCCGCTTCGTCATCGCGCAGGTGCCGAAGGCCGAAGAGCCGCATGCGCCGAGCGAACCGTTGGTACAGTTCGGCCTCCTCCGCCTGCGCTGACCCTGCAGCCGCTTCGGTAATCGCGCGCGCCAGCTCGGCGTCAGTGGCGTCGACGGGTCCTGCGACATCCTCCGCGCGCATCGGCGCGACAGTAGCAATCGGCCGCGCCGATCGTCAAGGTCACGCCCGTTTGCCCTTCAGGCACGAACAATGGACCTGGCGGTGCCCAGCACGTCACGCAGGACCTCGGCGCTCGGACGAAGGGCGGCGGCGCCGTCGCCGATGAACGTCGACCCGTGCATCGCCGCCAGCGTGCGCGGCTGAAGCGCCGCGAGCTCTTCGAGCCGCTGCTTCGTGTTCGGCGTGTACGGCACATAGTCCATGAGCACTGGCGAGGCCTGATACGTCGTGATCGCGTGACGA
>DASPWV010000002.1:0-5468 GCA_035637635.1 Vicinamibacterales bacterium
GGACATCGCGATCGTGAGATTGCATTGCCCGGCGTTGACGAAGTGTTCCATCCGGCATGGTCGCCCGATGGCCGGCACATCGCGTTCTCCGGGCTGGCCGGCGGGCTCAGCGATCTCTTTGTTTGCGACCTGCCAGGCGGAACGGTTCGAAAACTCACGAGCGATGCCTTCGCGGATCTCGCGCCGTCGTGGGCGCCAGACAGCCGGCACCTTGTCTTCAGCACCGACCGCTTCTCCACTCAACTCGGCACGCTCGATTTCGGCGACTATCAGCTTGCTTCATTCGATGTCGACACTGGACGCGCGACTCCGATGTTTTCCTTCGACGGCGCGCGCCACATCTCGCCGCAGTGGGCGCGCGACGGCTCCATCTACTTCATTGCGGATCCGGACGGCGTTCCCGATATCTACCGCTACGATCCGGCGTCGAAATCAGCCACGCGGGTGACGAAGCTGGTGACCGGCGTCACTGGTATCACACCGACCAGCCCGGCGCTCGCCATCGCAGCAAACAGCAGCCGCCTTGCAGCCGTGATCTACCGGAACCAGACGTACGAGATTCAGGCAATCGAAGGCGCGGCGCTCACACGCGGTGAGACCGCGCCCACGACGGTCACACTCGCCGCGGCGCAGCTGGCCCCGGCCAACCGCCGTGGAAATCAGGTGGACACGACACTTCGAACGCCGCAGTTTGGCTTGCCGTCCGGATCGCCACCACCGCCTGAGGAATATCACCCGCACTTGTCCCTCGACTTCATCGGTCAGGAAATGGGCATGACAACCACCAACGGCCTCGGGTCGTACATGGGCGGTGGCATTGTCATGAATTTCAGTGACACGCTGGGCGATCACCTCGTCACCTCCGTGCTGCAGGTAAACGGCAATTTCGAAGATATCGGCGGGCAGGTTGGCTACATCAACCGCAAACGCCGTTGGAACTACGGAGCGTTCGTCGAGCAGCTTCCGTACATCACCGGCGGCGTCGTGGGAGGACTCGCCAACGTCGGGGGACAGACCGTGGTCGTCGAACAACAGCTGCGTGATCGGCAGCTCGATCAGCGAGTGATGGGACTGGCCGCTTATCCGTTCAGCCGCGCCAGGCGATTCGAAGCAACGGCCTCGGTGCGCCGGCTCACCTTCGATCGGCGCATCGATACGTTCACGTTCTCTCGAGTCACCGGCGAGCTCCTATCGCAGGATCGGCAGAAGATTGAACTGGGCGAACCGCTCTCGCTCGGCGAGCTTGGATTTGCCTTCGTGCAGGACACGGCAGCATTCGGAGCGACAGGGCCCGTTCTCGGTCACCGTTCCCGGTTCGAGGTGGCGCCGTCATTTGGCGATCTGACGTTCACGCAAGTCATTGCCGATGCGCGGCACTACGTGATGCCGTTTGGAGCGTGGACGCTCGCCGGTCGTTTTCTGCACATCGGCCGCTACGGCGCTGATGCGGAATCGCGACGGCTGTCTCCGCTCTACCTTGGCTTCCCGAATCTCGTACGCGGGTACGACATCGGATCGTTCGACGTGGACGAGTGCCCTCCGGCTGCCAATCAAAGCTGCGCGCTCGTTGACGATCTCGTTGGGAGCCGCCTGATTGTCACAGGTCTCGAGCTGCGCGCGCCGATCCTTGGCGCGTTCACCGGCAAGCTCGAATACGGTCCAATTCCCGCGGAGCTCGTCGGCTTCTTCGACGCCGGTGTTGCCTGGAACAAGGGCTCGAGGCCGTCGGGAATCGGCAGCGGCACACGTCCGTGGGCGCGAAGCTACGGCGCCGGCGTACGCGTCAACGCGTTCGGCTACTTGATCGTCGAGCTCGACGCCGTCCGGCCGCTCGATCGGCCAAAGGACGGATGGCGGTTTGCGTTTGGAATACGGCCGGGATTCTAGTGTACGGAACGAACGTTGATCGATACATAGCGCGGGGCTGAGTGAAGTCTCCCGCTACGTACATCGCTATCAGGTCGCCCACAAGAGGGCCACGGGCCATGTCTGAAACGCGCTTCCGGCCAGAAGCCACGGCACGTCGCGGTACACCACAGGCTCGACGCGTTCCCCCGTGAACACATTCATCAACCGCGCACCCGCGAGCCGCGATGGCAATCGGACGCTTGCCGTGCGCCAGCGCTCCATTCCGAGTGGCGCGTGTGGAACGCCGCGCATCAGCGTCGCGACAAAGCGTGGCACGAGAGCGATGAGCTCGTGATTTTCAAAGCGGCGGCTGAACGCAACCAGATGTGGATCGTCGAGATCGCTTCCAAGCGCCTCGTAGTCGCCGCGCAGAAACAAATCCGGATATTCGCGACGAAGGCGCAGCGCAACGGCAAGCGTGTAGAGCTTGACCCGTCCGTCAGGCCACGTCTGGAATATGGCCTCGAGAGGATCTCGGAGCCCATCAGCCTGGTCACGCCGGCCGCGGCAGGCAGACTCGGCAGCTTCGACGGTAGGCAACAACTGCATCAACACGGTTTTCCGAAGCTCGAAATCCACGGGTCGCCGATTATCCGGGTCGACGAGTGCAAAGTTCCACAGTTCCGCGCCCTGATACACGTCGGGCACGCCGGGCGATGCAAGCCGCAGCACAAGCTCTGACAGCGATCCGAACATTCCGAACCAGGCCAGACGACGCTGGAACGGCACAAAAGAGGATAAAAAGTCCGCCGCCCGGTCGCCGGCGAGCGCCGCATGAACGAAGCGCTGGACGGCGGTCTCGTATTCGGTGTTTTCGTGAAGCCAGGACGTGCGCCGCTTGGCTTCCTTCACGGCCTTCATCATGAAGACCGACATGCGATCGACCAGATCGGCAGGAGCCGCGGCCGGCACCGGATCGGCAAGCGCCTCAGCGGGCCAGGCGCCGACAAGGGCCTGATAGAACATCCATTCGTCGAGGCGGTCCGGCGCAGACAGACCCTGACTGAGTGAACGCGCCGGCTCATTGATGCTCGACCAGCGGCGGATTTGGGCGCGCCACTCCTCAGGCCGTTCGGCAATGACACGGATACGCGCGCGTGCGTCTTCTCCGCGCTTGGTGTCATGCGTCGCGGCCGCCGTCATCTCGTACGGCCACCTGGAGAGCCGATAGAGATTCTCCGCGTGGAACTCGGCAACGCTGCGTGTGCGGAATCGCAGGTCGCCGCCCACTTCATTCGCCGACAGCAGCAGCACGTCGCGATAGAACGCGGTGTCCTCGAGGCCCTTCGCGACAACGGGTGCGGTGCACTGCTGGAACTTGTGAACGAAGGCAATCGAACGTTCGCGAACCGCGCCTCCGTCCCCGGAGCCATTGCTGCCGGATAGGAGTGATTGGCGGATGAACTCGAAAATAGAGGGCTCCTGAACCGGGTTTCGCCGTCGCGCCTCCGCGATTGCCGCGTCGAGCACCGCGAGATCGTCGGCGCGCGCGCCACGCTCGGTGATGTACGTTCGATACACCGGAAAGCACGCAATCACTTCCACCAGCGCACGTCGCAAGCTGTTGAGCGTGAAATCGCGCGATCGACGATCGGCTTCCGACAGGCGATTGAGTGCGCTCGAGAGCACGTTGAGCTCGCTCGCCATCGCCGTTCGCATCATGAATTTCTTGCTTTCGTAAATCGTGTCGGCGGGAGCTCGGTCGTGTCCCGTGTAGCGTCGATAAAACCGCCGCAACTCGGACAGGCCGCTCGAGTGGACGAACAACCCGTTCAGCGTGTTGAGAAAACCGTAGCCGGTGGTGCCGTGCACCTGCCAGTCGTCGCGGAGTCGTTCTCCCCTGCCGAGAATCTTTTCAACGACGACATACAGGCGCTTCTCCGGGACGCGCAGCCGCTCTTGAATGGCGCTTTGCAGGCGCTCGAAGTATTCAGCAGGATCGTAAAGACCGTCTGGATGATCGATGCGAACACCTGTCACGAGCTCTTCTTCGATCAGCTGCAGCAACAAGCGGTGCGTGTGGGCGAACACCTGCGCGTCTTCCATCCGCAGACCGGCCAGATCGTTCACGTCGAAAAAGCGCCGGTAGTTGATTTCGTCGAACGCTGTGCGCCAATACGCAAGCCTATAGGGCTGTACTTCGAGCAGCCCGTGCAGATCATCGAAGGTCGACGCATCACCGGCGCGCCCGTTGAAGGAGGCGACCGCATCGTGCACGTAGGCGGCGATTTCCGGCGATCGAGAAACAAGCGCCGCAAGCCGCTCGCGTGCGATTTCCTTGTCGCGGTGCCGCTGGGCAATCTGTGTTTCATCGCGCGTCGTCGTTGGCGGCAGATTCGAAAACATCGTCAGAATCGCGCGAAATTCCGACAGTGCGGCATCACGCTCGCCCAAGCGGAACGTGAGCTGATCGATCCCGCGCCCGAGCACGGCTGGTGTTTGACGCGGATTGATCGGCAACGAGCGGTCGAAATAGCGCAGGGCGAGTCCGCCGTCTGCGTACAGCAACTCGAGCTCGCCGCGCTCGAGCACGAGTCCGTACTGATCGCCGAGAATCGGCAGCAGCACTTTGTCGACGAGCTCGGTCTTGAGTGGCGTCCAATCGATGTCGAAGTACCGCGCGTGGGCGGAGCTTGGGCCGTTTTCGAGAACGTCGCGCCACCAGGCGTTCGTCGAGGGATCGATGCCCATGTGATTGGGCACGAAGTCCAGCACGAGGCCCATCCGGTGCGCCTGAAGCATCGATGACAACGCGGCGAGGTCCGCGAACGTACCGATCTCGGGATTCAATTCGTTGTGATTGCAGATGTCGTAGCCGTGCGTGCTCCCCGCGCGTGCCGTCAGGATGGGCGACGTATAACAATCCGTCACGCCAAGAGCGTCCAGGTACGGACAAAGCGCATCGAGCTGACGGAAGGTGACCTGTTGACCGAGTTGGATGCGGTAGGTGCTCACCGGCGCCCGCAACGGAACGTCGTTGGGCGCCGGTGGTGAAGGAATAACGTGCGGGCGTTCGAATGACCGCATCGGGAGACCCCGCGCGGCCATGATTAAATCAGCCTCGGACGTAGCCGCCGGAGGTCAGTCGGAGGAATCCAGCGTCCACCATCGAGCGAAGCACGTTGTCGCATACGTCCGGATCGAGGCGCCACAACCGCTGGGCTTGCGCGCGCGTCAGGCACAACCCCGGCATTTCATTGTATTCCGCGCGAATCAGCCCAACGAGTTCCGACACTCGACCGACCGGTTCGCGAGTGACGTGCGTCTGAAGTTCCCGCATGATTCGCCCCCGTCTGTACAGACACGAGTCACACCTCGACGGTGCACCCGTACTTTCGCGAGTATTTTCTCGCGCGTCCGGTTTCGTTTGCAACGAAATTGCCACGTCGAGATCTCGACCAGACGCAAGTATCTGATAGCGCACGACTTGTCCGGTGTGCTCCTGACGACGTGCGTGCCAGGCCATTCACGCCGACCGGCCGCACGTCACCCGAGTGGCTTGGCGGGGTATCTCTCCGATCGATGCGGGTTTCATCGAGAACATGAAGACTCAGGACGCG
>DASPWV010000003.1:0-3199 GCA_035637635.1 Vicinamibacterales bacterium
AAAAGGGCTACCCGAAGTTCATCGCCAAGGAGTTCCTCAAACAGGACCTGCCGCCGCAGTTCATCTACCTTGCGATGCAGGAAAGCGATTTCAATGCGTTCGCCAGCGGCCCGCCGACGTACATGGGATTCGCAAAGGGCATGTGGCAGTTCGTGCCCGACACTGCGCGGCGGTACGGGTTGCAAACCGGCCCGCTCGTCGGGGTTCCGCAGCCTGACGCGGCCGACGATCGGCACAAATGGGACAAGGCCACCGTAGCGGCGGCGCGCTACATCAAGGACATCTACTCGACCGACGCGCAAGCGTCCGGGCTGCTGGTGATGGCGGGGTACAACTGGGGTGAACAGCGCGTCATCAACATGGTTCGCAGCCTCTCACCCAATCCGAAGGATCGAAACTTCTGGAAGCTGCTCGAAAGGTACCGGACGCGAATCCCGAAACAGACCTACGATTACGTGTTCTATATCGTGTCCGCGGCCGTCATCGGCGAGAACCCGAAAGCGTTCGGGTTTCCCTTCGACAGCCCGCTCAAATTTCTCGAGACAGACGAGGGTTCAAAATAGAGATGACGCTCGGGACCGTCCTGAGCCCGTCGAAGCAAGGCGACGTCCTCGCCGGAGCTCGCCATGAGTCAGCGTGAGCGGGGGCGGACACCGAACGAACCGAACGCTCCGAAGGCTCTGCTGGCCGCAATCCTCCTGTTCGCGGCACTGCTCCGCGTCATCTTCTTCGTCGGCCTCGTTTCGGGAGACCCGCAGGACGACGGCGTCTATTACGGTCACGCCCTGACGCTCTATCAGCAGGGTCCGACAGGGCTCGAGCGCTTTCGCCACCTGCCGCCGGATTTCCTTCCCAATCCCGTCGATCAATTCGATGTGCGGCCCATGGTTACCTATCCGATTGCCGCCGCATTTGCGGCCTTTGGTCCCGGAGAAGTGGCCGCGACCCTGTGGACGTTTGCGTGCTCGATGCTCACGGTACTCATCGTGTTTCAGCTTGGCCGTGAAGTCCACGACACCGCCGTCGGACTCCTGGCCGCTCTCTTGTGCGCGTTCTATCCGCTCGAGGTCATCAACGGCTCGCGCATTCTTTCAGACGTGCCCGTCGGGTTTTTCTGCGCTCTAGCCTTCTGGCTGTTCGTGCGAGCCGGACGGCGCTCGCGGCCTCGTCTCTATGCGCTCGCGGGCGCAGCCGTCGGCGGCGCCTATCTGGCCAACGCACGCGGTTTGATCTTTCTCGTGGCGATCGTTGCCTGCGCAACCGGTCTCGCGATGCTGCGCAAGGTCACATGGCGGGCGCCAGCGCTGGTGATGGCAGGCTTCGTCGCGGTGTTCACTGTCGAGGCGCTCGCCTATTACGTCGCAACGGGCGAGCCGTTCCTGAGTTACCGCATTCAGACCGGCGCGGCAGCATTCAAGTATCTGCGCGAGCCGGTGTCGAGCTTTCTCTGGGGCAGGCTGCGCGTCAGCTACAACAACGGCCAACCGCTCGAACTTGTCAGGAGCGTTCTGCTGCTCGACGTCAAGCCCGCAAACCAATTCGGGTTGTTCTTCTATCTGTTCGCCGCATCAGCCGTGTTTAGTCTGATTAAACGCCGCAATCTGCTGCTGCTCGCGCTTGCCGCGGGGCTTTGTGTGTACCTCGAATTCGGTCCGGTGCGGCTCTCGTTCGACAGCGCGACGCGTGAGCTGAATTACATGATGGTGTTCAAGCAGGAGCGGTTTCTCATGATGGTCACCGCGCCGTTTGCGGTCATGAGCGCGGATCTCTTGCGGAGGAGCGGCAGGAAAAACCGAATCGTGGCCATCATCGTGGTGACCGCTCTCCTGGTCACCTCGATCGCGGTCACGAGGCGCACGCGTGATCACTATCGCTCCGGACTGCAGGATCTTCGCGAGGCCGTCTCAGATGTTCGCGCGCATCCAGATCGCGTCTTCTTCGGCGATTTCTGGGCAATCGAGCACTTGAAGATCTTTACGCGCTACCAGGCCGGGAATCTGCGCGTGTTGACTCCGCACACTGCCCCGGACGAGCTCGCTGGCGCATGCGTGATGCTCGGCGGCAGCCGCGGCGTCGAGCTGCTCGCCGACTACGTCGAGCAATCGCTGCCGCCGTTTGCGCGCGAAGTTCTCAACACTGGCACGGCACCGGAAGGCTGGACGCTCGTGAAGAATGTCAGCGCAACGCGCAACGGTCAGCGCTTGCACGATTTCAGAATCTACTGCCTCCCATCGGCAGCGGAACAGGCAGCGGTGCGTCCGGGCTGAAGTTAATTGGTATCGTCGACGTCGACGTGCTCGTCGACGTACTGGTCGACGTGCTCGTCGACGTGCTGGTTGACGTGCTCGTCGACGTGCTGGTTGACGTGCTCGTCGACGTGCTGGTGGAAGTACTTGTTGAGGTACTCGTCGATGTGCTTGTACTCGTCGACGTGCTCGTGCTCGTCGACGTACTGGTTGATGTACTGGTTGTCGAGCTCGTTGAGGTACTCGTGGACGACGTCGATGTCGTCGACGTCGAGGGCAGCGTGGTCGGCACGCTCGTCGTAACGGTCGTCGAAATCGTCGTCTGCTCCGACGTCGTCGGCGGAACAGTCGTCGTCGTTGTCGTCACGATGCCCTGGCTGATGACGAACGTGAGTCCCGCGACGACGATAGTGGCACTGCGTGGCGGACCGGGATTCGGCGCAACTGTGAAATTGACTCGACCCGGGCCAACGCCGCCTGTCGACGCCAGCTGAATCCAGTCGACAAAGTTCTGCACAGTCCACGAACACGTCGGGCCGGTGATCACGTCGACTCCGCCCTGGCCGCCGGCCGCGTCGACAGACGCGCCGTTGGCGCTCAGGCTGAAGCTGCACAAGACCGGCACCGAGGTCGTCGTCGTGGAGATAGCGGTCGTTGTCGGCGGCGGAGCGTTGGTCGCCAACATCACGAGCGTGTTGAAGCCGAGGGGGCTGCCTTTGCAGTCGCGCAGTGTCTCACCGCCGGTCCAGCGCAAGAACTGCGAGTCGACGGTTCCGAAGAACACGCGCTCGGCAACGCACTCCGGAGAATCCGCTGTGAGCGTCCCGCGATAATCGCCGTTGTCGAGCGATCCAACGAGCTGGCCCGTGACTTGTCCGCCACCTCCGCCGGGTGTGGTGTAGAAGCCGGTTACTCGATAGACCGGTTCGGCTTCGGTTCCCCACAACCGCGAT
>DASPWV010000004.1:0-3237 GCA_035637635.1 Vicinamibacterales bacterium
CCTTATCGAAGACCTGGACAATGTGCCGATTGCTTGGGCTGTCGGCGATTCGGAAGAGATAGGTGCCTGCCGGCAGCGTCTTGCCCGGCAGTTCGACAGGAGCACTGAACGTGAAGTAGGTACGCTGATTCCAACTGTTATCCTGAGCGGCCGCCGTTCCGAGCACGAGCACGGACAAGGCGATCGCACAGAGAGCTATCGAAGACTTGCGCAGCATTGAAGCGTCCTCCTACCTGCGTCGCGCCTCGCGCAAAAATTCGCGTGTTAGCAGCCGCGTCGGCCGTGCGCAGGTGTTTAACGGTTGAGGATCGAAGCAAGCTGCTCGCCAGCTTCACATGGATGAGCGTGTGAAAGTTCGCGCAAGGTCATCTGTGAGGCGCTCGAAAAAGCTCGACAGAATTGAGGAATTGGAAACCGACGGCAACGTGCGCGCGTGGATTTCGCGATCGTCCGCGTTTCAGTTTCAGTTTGCCGCGTCGCAGTCGCCGAGATACTTCGACGATGAGAGCCACCGCTCGTCGGGATAGTAGGAGAACACGAGGTTGCCGCCTTTGAGCGTGTCGATCACTTGACGCGCGACCGCTTCACGCAGCGCCGGACAGCCCCAGCTTCGCCCGATGCGGCCCTGCGCCTTCGCGAACGTCGTGTTCACATAGGGAGCGCCGTGCATCACGATGGCGCGCTCGCGTGCACGATCGTTGAAGCCTGTGTCGAGCCCGTTCAGCCGCAGCGAATACCCGTTCTTGCCGACGTACGTGTCTTCGGTGACGAACAATCCGATGCTCGAGCGATGCGTCTCAGGCTCGTTTGAAAACATCGTCGCGTAGTTGTCGCCGCTGCCCATGCCGTGCGCGACCAGCTCGTGATACATGAGCTCGTGCGATCGCAGGTTGTAAACGAACAGGCGATCCGTCGTGGAGGGCTTCGAATAATCGATCACCGTGAGCGTGGAGGGATCCTTCACGGCGCCGCTCTTCACCGCGCAGCGCGCCACTCCCAACGCCAGCTCAAACACCTTGGGGTCGATTGTCCCGAGTGTTGTATCGTTCCAATCCGCTCGGCTGAAGCCCACAATTTCGCGCGTCGTCGCTCTGGCCGGCAGCGAGGGGTCCGGCTGAGCTGATACAAGCTGCGCGCCGACCGGTGCCAAGACCTCGACCGGACGCGATGAGTTGCCGCTCCGCGCGAGAATCGTAAAACTCGGCAGAACGATCAAGCTCATCACAATCAGCAAAACGCGCAAGGAACAGACACGATGGGCGTCTTTGAGACGTTGTGACATTAGATTGTTGGATTTACCGCGGGGAGGAGAAACCTCCATCGCGGGCAATTCATTGTAGCAAGCGTAAGCAGAGGCCACAAACTCAGCAGGAAGCTCGGAGGGCGCTTGGCTGGAGTTCGGGAGAGCTGTGCCGCCCGCGAGGTGGAAACTGGGTTCCAGAGCCGCGGCGAGCAGCGGCCGGCGCCTGACGGTCGAGTAGAGCCTAGGTGGTCAGCAAACGGGCGTTCTTGCCTACCGGGGCGACCTGTTTCGCGTCGTACCCGTAAACGTCAGGCTGGAAGTGGAGCCCGCCGTTCTCGTCCACCCACGCGGTGAAGTACGCGATGTGGACGGGGATCTTTTCCTTGAGCTTCACATGCTGCTCGTTCCCTGAATACATCGCGTGGAGAATTTTCGGCCCGTCCCATTCCGGCTGGTCGCGCAACACGTACTTTGCCAGCGTCTCGGGCTCCTCGACACGAACGCACCCGTGACTGAACGCGCGGCCTGTCCGCTGAAACAGCGAATCGGCCGGCGTGTCGTGCAGGTACACGTCGAAATCGTTTGGGAACAAAAACTTCACATGGCCGAGCGCATTCTTGTCTCCCGGCCGTTGCCTGAAGGCGAGCTCGCGAAGCTGGCCCGGGTCGCTCCAGTCGACGGTGGCCGCGTCGACCGGATGCGCGCCGTGCTTCGACACTCGCAGGATCTCGATGTTGTTGCGCGCGAGATAGCCGGGATCGCGCGCGACCGCCGGCGCCGTTTCTCCCGCGACGATCGAATCGGGGATGTTCCAGTACGGACTGAACACGACGTATTCCATTTCGTCGCTGAAGATCGGCGTCTCGTTGCCGCGCTTGCCGACGACGACGCGAATATCCATCACGGTCTTGCCGTTTTCGCGGGCGAGGAGATGAAAGTACGGAATGTTGACGAGGAAATGGCGCGCGCCGAGATCGTCAGGCATCCAGCGCCAGCGCTCGAGATTGATCGCGACCTGTCGAATGCGCTCGGTGAGCGGAACGTTCAGCGCGGCCAGCGTGGCGGCGTCGACAATGCCGGTCGCTTTGAGAGCATGCAGACCTTGAAATGCTTTGACCGCCGACTGCAGGTTGCTGTCGTAAACGGGCGATGAACTGCTCGCGGCGTCTTCCGCGAGCTGACCGCAGGCGGCGAGCCGCTGACGCAGAATGACGACGGCCGGGTCCGACTTTCCGGGCTTGAAAGTCCCTCGTGGGACGACAGGCCAGCCGCCTTTCTCCTGTTGCCCGCGAAGATCGACGAACGCCTTCTGCAGCGCCGCGTACGCCGCGTGAGGCGGCTTCATTTCGTCGAGCCACGTCTTGACGTGACCATCTGCCGCACGCACCAGCGTTCCGACGAGATCCGGGGCAGCACGGCGGGACTTCCAGCGTGGATCGAGCGTCTGTGGCTTCGTGCGGCCGATCGCCACGTCGTGTCCGAGTGCCAGGAGCGACGCGGTGACGCGCGCATCGAAGTCTGCAAGCCGCGCCGCGCGATCCGGAGCATCCTTGTCCGATTGCGCCAGCGCCTGGTGCGCTTGGATGATGCGGGACTCGCCGTAGTCCTCGGGATCGAAGCCGTGATCGCGCGCGCTGCGAATCACCTGCAGCGCATCCGCCGCTTGCCTGGACGTGTATTTGTCATCGACCCACGCTGGCTTTCCATTGCGCTGTTTGTAGAACTCGCCTACTTCCTTCCACAGCGCGGCCGTGACCTCCGATGAAGGCTTGCCCGCGACAAGCTCTTCGAGAGCCGTCGAAACCTGTGGTCGGGAATCCTTCGTGCCGCACCCGCAGGCAAGCGGCGCGGCGACCACAAGTGGAAAGAGAAGAGCATGGGCGAGCCGCATAGCTCGAGATTAGGCAAAGGACGTACCAGGTGCGAAGGTGCGACGTGCGAGGGTGCAACGTGCGAGGGTGCGACGTGCGAGGGTGCGACGTGCGAGGGTGCGA
>DASPWV010000005.1:0-3286 GCA_035637635.1 Vicinamibacterales bacterium
TCGGGGACCATCGACCTCACGGGTGCGGTGAATTACACGAACAACAAGATCCTGCGTGTCGATCCGCTGCCGGCCATCCTCGACACGGCGGCGACGACCGAAACGGGGATCATCGATTCGGTCACCTATATCGGCATCACCGAAGAGCGGCCCGATTGGCGCGCCACGCTCACCGGTCAGTACTCGGTGGGTCGCGTGCACGCGCTGGTGCGGGGATCGTACTACGGCAAGTTCTCCTCGGCGCAGCCTGGATACTGCGATCTGTGCCGCGAGCGGTACGGCTCCAAGACCTTGTTCGACGCCGAAATCGGCTATCGGTTCGCGAGCGTCGACCTGTCGCTCGGCGTGAAGAATCTGTTCGACACCTATCCGGACACGCCGAGCTCACAGGTGATTGTGGATGCGTTCAACGATCGCTCCATGGATTTCAACAACAATTTCGGGACGTTCCCCTGGGCCGCGGCCTCGCCGTTCGGCTACAACGGCCGGTATTTGTACGCGCGCGCGGAAATGCGGTTGAACCAGTAGTGACACTTCGAGGAGGAGGATTATGCGCTTCCTGAGTCTCGCTGTTATGGCCGCAGTCCTGCTGGTCGTGCCGGGGACGGCGCACGCGCAGAACGGCCGCATTGGAGGGACAGTCCGTGACGCGAGCGGTGATCCCGTAGCGGGCGTAACCGTTCGTGCGCAAGGCCCCGCTGCAACGGGGCGCGCTACGACGGCTGCGGATGGCAGCTATACAATCGCGGACCTAAGTCCCGGCACCTACTCGGTCACCGCCTCGCTACCCGGGTTGCGGGCGCAGGTCCGGCAGAACGTGGTGGTGCGCGCAAATAGTGAGACGAGCCTCGACATCGTGATGCAGGCGGTTGAGCTGGAAGCCGTAACCGTCACCGCCATGTTGCGAGAACAGAGGCTTGCCGAGGTGCCGTTCTCCATCGCGGCACCCACGGAGCAGGCGCTGCGGTTGCGCGGCGCCGACAACATCGAGACGATCGCCGCAAACGTGGCGGGCTTCAGCGTGCAGAACCTGGGCCCCGGACAGAGCCAGGTCGCGATGCGCGGAGCGTCATCCGGTCAGATTGCCCGCGACCAGCCCGGCGTGAAAGAAGACGTCGGCGCCTATCTCGACGATGCCGTCGTGTCACTCTCGCTCTTTACACCAGACCTCGATTTGTTCGACGTCGGCCGCGTCGAAGTGCTGCGCGGTCCGCAAGGCACGCTGTTTGGCGCCGGTTCGCTGGCCGGCACCGTGCGGTACATCAGCAATCAACCCGAGCTCGGCGTAAGCAGCACTTTTGGCGAAGTCGGAATGAACTCGATCGATGGCGGAGACCCTGGCAGTACGGCGAAGGTTGGGTTCAACGCTCCGCTGGGAGACAGGGCCGCCTTCCGCATTGTGGGCTACAGCACGCGCACGGGCGGCTATATGGACGCCGTACAGCCGACGCTGGAACGCGACGACAACGTCAACGGCAGTGGCCGCGCGGGTCTGCGGGCGGCACTCCGTCTTGCGCCGAGTGGACGTTTCAGCATCACGCCACGTGTGGTCTATCAACAGGTGAAGGCGGACGGCTGGAATCGTATCGATGCCTTCAATATTCTTGCCAACCCGTACACGACGACGCGACCCCCAGTGAACCTGGGCGAGCGTGGGCAGTTCACGCAGACCAGGGAACCCTTCACCGACAAGTTCCTGCTCGCTGATGTGAATCTCCAGATCGATCTCGGTGCCGCGAAGCTGACCTCGATCACGTCCTACACGCACCGCGACATTCTCGTGGTTCGTGACGCCACGGCGCTGACGGCGAGTGTTACGGGCGGAACGATCGGTCTGCCGGCATCTATTTATACGCTCGACTCGCCGCTCGACGATGCCACGCTGTCGAAGGTGTGGACGCAGGAAGTGCGTTTGTCCGGCGCGGCGAGTAGTCTGCGTTGGGTCATCGGAGGTTTCTACAGCAACAACAAGCGCGATTACGGCCAGGACCTCAGCGACATCGGCTTCGATACCGCTGCCGCGCCCATCCTCGGCGCGCCTTTTGGATTTACGCAGGGACTACGCGCGCCCAAGGACCATCTCTTCTGGTCGGACCTGCATAACGAGCTACAGCAGGGGGCCCTGTTCGGCGAAGCGACGCTGTCGGTGACACCGAAGCTAGACGTCACTGCCGGCCTGCGTTACTACAACTTCACCGAAGACCGCGGGCTGATCTTCGATGGAATCTTCACCAATGACAACACGGGCACCCAGCTGGTGACCGACACCGGTTCGACGAAAGCCAGCGGCGTAGTCCCTCGTTTCATCGCGAGTTATAAGGTCTCCGATGCGGTAACACTGAATGCGCAAGCTTCGCGCGGGTTCCGGTTGGGAGGGATCAACGATCCGCTCAATACAGCCATCTGTTCGCCCGCGGACCAGGCCACCTTCGGCGGCCGCGGGGCCTGGAAGGACCAAACCGCCTGGAACTACGAAGCAGGCGTAAAGTCCCGGCTGTTCGGCGGACGCGGCAACATCAACCTGTCTGCGTTCCTGATGGATCTCCGCAATATCCAGCTAAACGTGACCGCGGGCTCGTGTTCGTCCCGCCTGGTTTTCAATGCGCCCAAAGCCCGCAGCCAGGGGCTGGAACTGGAGATCAACGCAGCGCCGAACGACAACGTGGACTTCGTGTTCTCGGCGGCCTTCAACAATTCCGAAGTGCGCTCGAGCGTTTTTTCCGTAGATACGCTCGGCGATTCGAGTGTCGTGTCGGGCGTTCAGTCCGGGAATCGTCTACCCAGCGTGCCGGAAATCCAGATGAATGGGGCTCTCACGTACGGGTGGGACGTCAGGCCGGGTTCACGCGTGTCCGTTACCGGCAGTTTTCAGCATGTCGGCTCGCGCTTCACCGCCATTGATGATCAAGGCACAGGCGTCTGTCTTGTCGGAGTGACCACCTGTCCCTTCGGCACCGTCGATATGACAAAGTTTGAGGTCGACGAGGGCGGGGCGACCATCGGCGGGCCCCTGAGTCAGGATGTCTTCACGTTCAATCCAGAGTTGCCGGCATATACCCTGTTCAACCTTCGCGTCGTGCTGAGACGTGCCAGTTGGGAGGTTGCGCTCTTCGCCAATAATCTGACGGACGAGCGGGCGTTCTTGGCGCTCGACCGCGAGCGAGGTACGCGCGCCCGCGTGGGCTTCCTGACCAACCAACCGCGGACCCTGGGAGTTTCGCTGCGGTTCGATTACTGACGCCACTGATCACGCAGATCAGCCGCAGATTCCCGCAGGTAGAAGCGA
>DASPWV010000006.1:0-4231 GCA_035637635.1 Vicinamibacterales bacterium
CCGTGAGTGCGTAGCCAACGCCGCGTACGGTCTGAATCAACGGCACCGAGAAGCCCCTGTCGATCTTGTTCCGCAGCGAGTTGATGTGCACTTCGACCACGTTGCTGACGCTGTCGAAATGAATGTCCCACACATGCTCGATGATGAGCGATTTGGGAAGCGGCCGGCCCGTGTTGCGCATCAGGAACTCGAGCAGCGCGTATTCCTTCGGCTTCAGCGTGATGGCGCGTCCCGCGCGCCGCACCGTTCGCTTCACGGTGTCCAGCTCGAGATCGGCCACACGAAGAACGTTCTCGCGCGGAGCGCCCCGCCGAAGCAGGGCGCGCAGTCGCGCCGACAGTTCCGCCAACGCAAATGGCTTCACCATGTAGTCGTCGGCGCCGCTGTCGAGTCCAGTGACGCGTTCTTCAACGGAATCCTTTGCGGTGAGAATCAGTACCGGGAGCGCTGGTTTGCGTGCGCGGATGTCGCGGAGCACCTGAAAGCCCGATCGGCCGGGCAGCATGAGATCGAGCACCACTCCGTCGTAGTCGACGACCGCCGCCTGCTCGCCGGCACTCGTGCCCTCGTGCAGCACATCAACGGCGTAGCCTTCCTGCTCCAGGCCGGTCTGAATGAAATGCGCGACTTTTCGGTCGTCTTCGATGACCAGGACTCGCATCGGGTCTCTCTTTCCTATATCAAAATGCTCCATGCCGTGGACCCGGGGAGATGCCACGGCCAATCAGTGACAAACGGCGTCAGAATGAGGGTCTATGCGCACTGCGATTGTCATCACAGGGTTGGTGGCCGCGCTGGGCCACGTGTCTCTGATGGCACAGCAGGCGGCGCCCCGCGGACGCCTCTATCGCGGCCCGCTCTATGCGAGCAGACCGGCCACGCTCATTGAACCTGAGCGGCGGCTGCCGCTGGAGTTCTCGAACAGCCGGTTCTCGCTCGGAACGCCCCAACCGCTCGGCCGACTCGGCCCGGCAAGGTTGGAAACCGCCGTGCGCTCCCTCACCCTGCGGACCGTTCGAGTGTCCGGCATCGTGCTGCGCATCGCTTTGGGCCCGACGGAACACGGAATGATCACGTTCCGCATGCGCGGACAAGCTGCAGACAATGACAGTCAGCCGTCGCCGGAGCGTCTCGTGCCCGGTGCTGCTGCCGCGCGGACTCTGACGTTTACGGTCGCACGCGAAGATCCCGCTCCCGGAATGCTCGCGCTTGCGCGCGACATCAACATCGTCTTCACGCTGGAGCGAATCGACAGCGACGAGGGACAGCCGCTCTTCGAGAATCCTCATGCCACCGAGCTCTTGTGGCAGGCACTCGGAAAGCCGACCCTGAGTACTCAGTGACATAAAGGCGCGTTTGCCGGTACGCTCCCGAGCATGTCGTTTCTCCGCCGGGAGCCCCTCGCGATTCTCCTCTGTTTCGCGCCGATCGCGCTTGCTCTCGAATCCTTCGCACCCGAACGGACGACGCTCGTTTTTTTCGCTGCGATTCTGGCCATCGTGCCGCTCGCCAGCTTCATGGGGTCGGCGACCGAGGAGCTCGCCGAGCGGCTCGGCGGCGGCATCGGCGGGCTCCTGAATGCCACATTCGGCAACGCCGCGGAGTTGATCATTGCCGGTCTCGCGCTGCACGAGGGGCTGCCGCATCTCGTCAAGGCATCGCTCACCGGATCGATCATCGGCAACGTGCTGCTCGTTTTCGGCGCGGCGGCGTTTGCCGGCGGCCTCAAGCATCCGGTTCAGCGCTTCAATCAAACCGCCGCCGCGCACGGCACGACGATGTTGATGCTGAGCGTGATTGGACTGGTCGTGCCGGCCGTATTTCACTCACTCTCGAAAGGCGAATTTGCCACACGGGAATTGCGAATGGATACCGCCATCGCGGTGGTGCTCTTCCTCACCTACTGCATCAGCATGGTGTTCACGCTGAAGACGCACCGCGATCTCTACGGAATCGCGCAGCACGCGACCGACGACCACTCGGCTCATGGCGGCAGCGTCCGCCGGCCCGTTCTGGTACTCCTTGGCGCGACCGTCGGCATCGCCGTACTCAGCGAGCTTCTCGTCGGCGCCGTCTCGGAAACCGCCACGAATCTTGGCATGTCGGAGCTCTTTGTCGGTGTGGTAATCATCGCGGTCGTCGGAAATGCCGCCGAGCATTACTCCGCTGTGACGCTTGCTGTCCGAAACGACATGGATGCCTCCATCAGCATCGCTGTGGGATCGTCGACGCAGATTGCACTCTTTGTGGCGCCGGCGCTGGTGTTTCTGAGCTACGCGATTGCGCCGCAGCCGATGGACCTCCTCTTTACCGTCTTCGAAGTGGTTGCCATCGGGCTCGCCGTCATCAGCATCGCGCTCATCTCACACGACGGCGAAACGCACTGGATGGAAGGCATTCAACTGCTTGCCGTGTACATCATCCTCGGGTTGGGCTTCTACTACTTGCCGGCACACATCTGATCGTCGATGATGTTCCCCATTCGTTGGCGACATCACATGACTAACGGCATCGAGATTCGCGCGGGACTGACGGACGCGTATGCAGACGTTTACACCCACCAGGCGCTGAGCGCACTCCGTGCGCTGGCGCCGCTCGACGTGAGGCGACAGCAGCTCATGCACGAGCGGATCGAACGGCGCGCCAAGCGCGCGCGTGAACGCCGCCGCCTGACCTTTCTCGACTCGTCCGCAACCATCGCCGGCACCGGAATCGGCGTCGCCGACGCGCGTGCGGGGAAGTTCGTCGGGAGCGAAATCCCGGTGGACTTGCGACGGCAGTGGATTCAAGGCACGGGGCCCGCAGCCAAACCAAACACGCCGGTCGAAAAAAGCATCCGCAATATTGCCCACGCGCTACTCTCCGGGGCAGACGGCTGGATGTTCGACGGCGAGGATGCGCTCGGGCAGGTGCAGACCATGTCGCTCGACAACCAGCGAAACCTCAAGCTCGCCATTCATCGCGATCCGGTATTTCTTCGCGCTGCGGAGCGAGTGTCCCAGGAGATGAACTCCTGGGGGGAGGGGTTCTTCGGCCATCGAATCGTCGACGACTGGCATCACCAGCTGGCCTTCACGACAAAAATCTTTCGACCGCGAGGATTGCATCTCGACGACCGCCACATCCGGCATGCCGACGGCCGAGGACTTGCCGCTTCGATCGCCGACGCCGCTCTCTTCATCGTCAACAACCATGCACGGTTGCAGGCGGACCACTCGTCGCTCGTGCTGTATCTGCCGAAGATTCAGACGGCAGAAGAGGCGGCGTTCTGGCACGAGCTGCTGCTGATGCTGGAGGATCACCTTGGCCTTCAACCGTCGTCAATCAAGACCTACGTGCTTGTTGAGCAACTGGAAGCGTGTTTTCAGCTCATGGAGATTCGCGCGGCTCTCGGGGAACGCTTCGTCGGGTTCAACACGGGCAGATGGGATTACATCAACAGCGTTGCTGACTCGATGGCGTGGGATGCCCGCTTTGTCAATCCCAACATCGATGCGATCACCATGACGTATGCGTATATGCGCGCCTACGAGGACCGCGTCCGTCGCGCCTGCAGCACGCCCGACGCGCGCGGCCGCTATGCGCTGTGGCAGGGCGGAATGGAGCCGAACATTCCCGTCGGATCTGCGGAGGGTGTCGCCGCGGGCATGAAGCGCGCACGTGCGGGAGCGGAGCGCGAACAGCGCGAAGGCGCGAGCGGCAAGTGGGTGGCGCACTGGAAGATGGTTCACATCGTGCGGCCGGTGTGGGAATCGGTGAGCGAAGACAATCAGTTGGGGCGGCCGTTTCCTCCGCTCACGCACACGGACGCGGACGCGGGCGCGCTCCTCAAGCTCGAACCCGCGCCGCGGACGGTTCGCGGCGCCCGCGATCTCCTGAGCGTCGCGCTGCAATACGGCAACGCGTTCGGACAGGGCATGCAGGCCGCAGCACTGAAACCCGCGGACTTCTTTGGCAATGACGACGTGCTTTACCTGATGGAGGACATGGCGACCGGAGAAATTCGGCTGAGCATCTTGTGGGAGTGGCTGCACAAACAGGCAACGGTGACGGCTGATGACGAGATTGGCGTCAAGACGGGCGATCGCTTCACATCCGATCTCTTCTTCCGTCTGCTCGCCGAGGAATACGACAAACTCCGCAGGGCGAGCAACCGCGATGTCCACGATGATTCGAAGGACACCACCTTGCCGGTCACGCGAGAGATTGTTCAAGCCTATGTGATGGACAG
>DASPWV010000007.1:0-3514 GCA_035637635.1 Vicinamibacterales bacterium
CACGAGCCGCCGCCAAAGACGCCCGCGAAGCCAGAGCTCTCACCCGCGAAAAAGCGAGAGATCGACGAGATCGAGAAGCGACTGGGTGCCATGCAGGTCGAGAAGAGACAGCTTCACGCGGATGTGGAGCGCGCGCGGCGCGAGTTGCAGCGTGCCGAGAACGCGCACGCGCGCGTGGAGCAGGAGCTCGCCGAGGCCAAGGAAAAGGTCCGGCAGCTTCGCGCCGATCTCGCAAGCCGCGAGAAGGCGCACACATCCGTGGTGACGGAAGAGGAGAAGCTCGAACATCGTTTGCAGAAACTGACCGAACCGCGGTGAGGCCACGGAAACACGGAGGCACGGAGAAAGAAGCCACGGAAACACGGAAGCACGGAATCGTTGTTCTCTGAACGTCCCGGCGCACTGAGCGTCTCGACGTGAGCCACGATCAAAATCCCTTCTGTGCTTCAGTGCTTCCGTGGCTTCCTGTTCCGTGGTTCCGTGCTTCCGTGGCTGTTTTTATTCTCTGGTTCCGTGCTTCCGCCACTTGTGTAATCTGTGCTGATGGATCGAGAGCTCCTTCGCGGCTTCGAGTGGACGACGCCCTTTATCGCCGACGCATGCGTCATGCTGCAGCTTCCGGTGCGCGTCGGCCCACCGGATCTCAGGCCCGTTATTGCTGGCTCACGCATCACGGGTCGCGCCTGCCCGGCGCGGCATGCAGGCAGCACCGATGTGTTCCTTGAAGCAATCGCCGCCGCACAGCGCGGAGACGTGCTCGTCATCGACAACACCGGCCGCACGGACGAGGGATGCATTGGCGATCTCGTCGCCGGAGAAGCGCACATCGCCGGTCTGGCGGGCCTCATCGTGTGGGGCGCGCATCGCGACACAATCGCGATTCAGGCGATTGGAATTCCGGTCTGGTCCATCGGCGCCTGTCCAAACGGTCCGCTGGAGCTCCGCACACGCAGCGCCCATGCACTGGACGCGGCGTCGATAGGGCATCACGTGACCGTCACGCGAGACGACGTGGTATTTGCGGACGTCGACGGCGTCGTCGTGGTTGCCTCCGCGAAGGTGGCACAAGTCGTCACGGCCGCCCGTGACATTGCCGAACGCGAGCAGGCGCAAGCCGCGCGACTCATGGCAGGCGAACGCCTCCGCGATCAACTGCAGCTCGAGAACTACGTCGCGCAGCGGAAAGACGATCCCACGTACACCTTCCGGGCACATCTCAAGTCCTTGGGCGGCGCGATCGAAATCTGATCGGGTTCGCGTACGCGAAGGAACATACGTGAAGGAACCGCTGCGAAGGAGCCTGCGTGTATGATCCCTCCGTGCATCGGCAGTATCTGCACGTCGACAGCCGTACCATCGCGTATTTCGACTCGGCGCCACGTAACGACTCGGCGAAGGTCATTGTGCTCGTGCACGGCTTCCCACTTGCGGCGTCGATGTGGGAGGCGCAATTCAAAGCGTTGCCGGAGGGATGGCGCCTGATTGCGCCGGACCTGCGCGGGTTTGGCGGGTCCACCCTCGACACGCTGTCGGAATCACCGTCAATCGACGATTACGCAACCGACGTCGTCGACGTGCTGAAGGAGCTCGGCATCAGCAAAGCGGTGATCGGTGGCTGCGCGATGGGCGGTTATGTGACGTTTGCGGTTGTGCGGCAGGCGCCGGCAGCGGTTCGGGCGCTCATCCTGGCGGGAACGCGTGCAGGAGCCGATTCGCTCGAGACTCGCGCAAACCGTCGTAGCATGCTGGCGGTTCTCGACCGCGAAGGTTCATCCGGCGTCGCGCGGGAGATAATGCCAAAGCTTCTTGGCAAAACTACGTGCCAGGAACGACCCGAGGTCGAATCAAGCGTCCGGCGTTTGATCAAGCAGCAGACTGCCGTCGGCATTCGCGGCGCGGTTGTGCGGATGATGGCGCGGCCCGATTGCTTTGAGATGCTGACCTCCATCGAGCTGCCGTCGCTCATCATCGTTGGCGACGAGGACACGCTGACGCCGGTAGTGGAATCTCGCCGGATGGCGGATGCAGTCAAGACCGCTGAGTTGGTGATCGTGCCCCGTGCCGGCCATCTCGCAAACCTCGAGCAGCCGGCAGCGTTCAATGCAGCCGTAGGAAATTTCCTGTCTCGTCTATAGTGGTTTCATGCGCTTTGCCTTGGTGATTGGCCTGACGACGATGTCAGCGGCGGCGGCCTTCGCTCAGGACTACGCCGCGCCGCCGGCACTCGTCCCAGGGCTCCATCGGCCCCTCGACGAGCTGCTCGATCTGTACGTGCGCGATGGATTCGTGTACTACAACGCAGTCAAAAGCGATCGTGGCAGGCTCGATCAGTACATTCGCGCGCTCGACGGACCAGCCGCCGTGCAACAGGCCAAAGGCTCCCGCGAAGAGCAGCTGGCGTTTTGGATCAACGCCTACAACGCGTTTGTGCTGCAGACTGTCATCACTCACTTTCCGATCCGCGGACGTGCGGGGGAGTATCCGGCCGTCAGCATCCGTCAAGTTCCAGGCGCCTTCGACCGGCAGACGTTTCGCGCGGCCGGCCGTGTCGTCACTCTGGATGGCATCGAAAAGGATATGTTGACGCCGCTCGGTGAGCCTCGTGCCTTCCTTGCGTTGGGCCGGGGCGCCGTGGGCGGCGGGCGCCTTCGAAGTGAGGCGTACGATCCGAAACGCCTCGATGCGCAGTTGGCAGCTGTCGCTGCCGAATCAGTCACACGGCGCGAGATTGTGCGCGTCGATACTCTCAACAGTCAATTGAGCGTGACGCCGCTCTTCTCATGGCGAGAACCGGTGTTCGTGGCCGCACTCGCAGATAAAGCGAACGCGATCTTCAAGACGCGCAGTCCGCTCGAACGGGCCGTACTGGCGTTGATCGAACCTCACCTGAGCGGATCGGAAGCTGAGTTTCTCGAGAAGAACACGTTCAAAATGGTCTTTCATCAGTTCGATTGGCGGCTCAACGATCTCAGTAACAGGCCGAATTGATGGGAATCTCGTTCACGTGGGTTCGGGTTCCCTCACGGGTAGTTCCGTCACGTACGTTCGTACACAGGCGTTCACGGGGGTTCCTTCACGGGGGTTCGTTTACGGGGGGTTCCTTTACGGACGTTCGCACACACACGTTCACGTCGGTTCCTGCACGTCGGTTCGATGCCGGCTCCAACTATGTTCCGGAGCTTGGCCGCCGCTTCCTGCTGGGTTCTTTCCGTTTATCGCGTCTCTCATGAGGCCTAGGCGGAAGCGTTCGCTTGTCGACTGACCAGAGGTACGCGCGTAAAGTGCGGGCGGCTGACTCAGCGCGCATGCAAAGCCGAAGAATCTCGCCTGTGGCATGCTCGTTGAAATATTTGCGCTGATACCCAGCTGTCACACGGGTATGGACTTCCGCTAACGAACTAGCCAAGGGCGCTGCCCTTGATATCCCGTTGAAGTCGTGAGAATGGAGCGAGGGCAGCGCCCTTGGCTAGTTCTGGTTGTTGGTTTTGGCGCGCTCCGCGCGCCGGACCGTTAT
>DASPWV010000008.1:0-3454 GCA_035637635.1 Vicinamibacterales bacterium
AGCCCTGCAACCGGCCGGCGTACATGTGATCGAACATGTACGCCCAGCTCCAGTTCTCGTATCCGCCGCCGGCTTCCTGCGGCAGCCGCGGATGCAGCGCGTAGGCGAACTGGTTGTCGCGTGCCGCATGCGCACCGTAGAACGCCTTCAACTGGCTGACGACGAACCGGTCGGTGTTGGACCAGAAATTGGTGACGTTCTCGCGCAGCGGCTTTGGTGTGATGGCGGCCACGAACGATTCGAGTGTTTCGTGTTCCGCCTTCGGAATGGGAATGTAGCCGGGCAGATTGTGATACGCGACGCCGCAATCGGTCCCGCCCTGAATATTTGCGTGACCGCGCAGCGCGTTGACGCCGCCGCCGGGACGGCCGATGTTCCCGAGCAGCAGCTGCAGCATCGCGGCTGCGTGAATGAGCTGCACGGAGTGGCTGTGATGGGTCCAGCCAAGCGCGTACATGATGGTGCCGGCCCGATCTGCGGTGCCGGTCGACGTGATGATTTCCGCCGCGCGCAGGAAGTCCTCTGCGCGGCAGCCGCAGATGTTCGCAACAGTCTCGGCCGTGTAGCGCGAGTAAAAGGCCTTCATCACCTGAAACACCGACCGCGGATGCGTCATCGCCGGATCGGTTTTCGCCATGCCGCGCTCGTCGACCTCGTACGCCCAGCTCGTCGTGTCGGTGTACGCCTTCTTCTCCGCATCCCAGCCGGAGAACACTCCCTGCGCGCTGTCGAAGGCGTACGAGTCCTTCACCAGGAACGTCGCGTTCGTGAAGGCGCGAACGTAGTCGTCGTGGAACTTGTTATGTGACAGCGCGTAGTTGATGAGGCCACCCAGAAACGCGATATCGGTGCCGACGCGCAGCTGGACGAAGTAGTCGGCGACTGCTGCGGTGCGGTTGAACCGCGGATCGACGCACACAAGCTTCGCGTTTCGGTTTCGGCGCGCCTCCATCACAAATCGGAAGCCCACTGGATGATTCTCGGCGGGGTTGCCTCCCATCGCCAGAATGACGTCGGCGTTCCGGATATCCGTCCAGCCGTTCGTCATCGCGCCGCGTCCGAATGTGGCGGCCAGACTGGCCACCGTGGGACCGTGTCAAATGCGTGACTGTTGTTCGATGGGAATGATGCCGAGACCGGCGCGGAACGCCTTGACCAGCAGGTAATTGATCTCGTTCGTGTCGGTGCAGCCGCCGATCACGCCTATCGACGTCAGCGCGTTGATGGCGCGTCCATTCTGATCCGCGGTGCGGAGCCCCTCGTCACGCGCCGTCTTGACGAGCCGGGCAATGCGATCGATGGCCCAGTCCCACGACTTTTCCTGCCACTCGCGTCCGCCCGGCGGGCGGTACAACACCTTCGTCAGCCGGCGGTCGTTGACGATGTTGTGCTTCAGCGTGATCCCTTTGGGACAGAGCGCGCCCTGATTGATGGGGTGATCGGGATCACCCTCGACGTGAACGACCGTTGCCTTCACGTTGCGCGAACGATCGCCAAGCGTGTGAATGATGACGCCGCAGCTCACCGAACAGTACGGACACGTGGATCGCGTTTCCGTAGTCCGCGCAATCTTCAGCTGATGCGCCTGCGCGTACGCAGGCCGCAAATCGAAACCAAGCAGCGACAGAGCGGTGCCGCCGAGTGTCGTGGCTTTGAAAAACTGCCGGCGGGTGGCATCCATGCGCTTAATTTACTCCGACCGCCGCGCTGCGCAAGCGCTCAGCAGGTTTTCCCCGATTGACTGGCGTTGCCCGCAGGACTAACCTCCTCCGGCTGGAGCCGGTTCGAGGTTCGAAGTTCGAGGTGCGAAGGTTCCCGGTTCGAAAGTTCTGCAGTCACGTTCGCATGCCGTCCCGCGAACCGTCGAACCCAGATCTTCGAACCAGGAACCATCGAACCAGGAACCATCGAACCTTCGAACCTCCTCCGAGGCAGCCCATGTCGACTCGCACCGTGACCGTTCACGTGAATGGCGTTCCGCAACAACACGCCGTCGAACCGCGTCTGCTACTCGTCCATTTTCTGCGCGAGGTCTGTGATCTCACCGGCACCCACGTGGGCTGCGAAACGAGCCTCTGCGGCGCATGCACGGTGCTGCTCGATGGCAAAGCCGTGAAGTCGTGCACCATGTTTGCCGTGCAGGCCGACGGCCGGCACGTGACGACCGTTGAAGGCCTCGCCACCGCCGAAGGCCTGCACGACATTCAACAGGGCTTCTGGGAGTGCCACGGCTTGCAGTGCGGCTTTTGCACGCCGGGGGTCATGTTGACGGCGGTGCAGCTGCTGGCTGACCGTCCCAACGCGAGTCGGGAGGAGATTGCCCACGGCCTCAAAGGCAATCTCTGCCGGTGTACCGGCTACAGCCACATCATCGACGCCGTGCGGCATGCCGCGGAACGACGTCCTGCGGCGACGGGAGGTGCACGATGACCGCGATACCGTACGTCGGCCGCGCGATGAAGCGGGTCGAAGATCCGCGACTCATCACCGGCGTCGCATCCTACGTCGACGATCTGCGTCCTCCTGGCTTGCTCCATGCGGCGTTTCTCAGAAGCCCGCACGCTCACGCGCGGGTGGTTGGCATCAACACCGAGGCCGCGCGTCAGCTGCCGGGAGTCGTTGGAGTGTTCACCGGCGCGGACGTGAACGCGCAGTGCGGAACGGTGCCATGTGCATCAGACATTCCGGGATTGAAAGCGCCGGTACACACCGTGCTCGCGAGCGATCGCGTCTACTTCGTCGGGCATCCGGTCGCGGTAGTCGTCGCGCGCGACCGATACGTGGCCGTCGACGCCCTCGACGCGATCGAAGTGGAATACGACCCGCTGCCTGCGGTAACCGATCCCGAGCGCGCAATTGATAACGGTTCGCCGCTGACACACCCGCATCTCGGAACGAACGTCGCGTTCACGTGGTCGCTGACGACGGGCGAGGATGCAGAGCTCGATCGATTGTTCCAGGCTGCGGACCGCATTGTCCGGCAGCGCATCGTCCATCAGCGCTTGACGCCAATGGCCATGGAGCCACGCGGCGTGGTGGCGTCGTATCACCGTGGCGATCGTGCGCTGACGTTGTGGACCTCGACGCAGGTGCCGCATCTGGTCCGGACACTGCTGCCCGGAATGATCGGCGTGCCGGAAAACCGGATGCGCATCGTCGCGCCGGAAGTCGGCGGAGGATTCGGATCGAAATTGAACGTGTACATCGAGGAGGCGCTGTGCTCGCATCTCGCCATGCGGCTCCATGCGCCCATCAAATGGATTGAAAGCCGCCGCGAAAATGCCGCCTCCACCATCCACGGCCGCGATCAGATCGCGTCGTACGAGATCGCGGTGAAGAACGACGGCCGATTGCTCGCGGTCAAGACGAAGGCGATCTCGGATCTCGGATCGTATCTGCAGCTCCTGACCCCTGCGATACCCACGCTGACCGGGCTGATGTTGTCCGGCTGCTA
>DASPWV010000009.1:0-4443 GCA_035637635.1 Vicinamibacterales bacterium
AGTCGCTGGAAGGGACGACTGCCCGGATTCGGCCGCGCTGACGCGGCCCGATCGATCCGCGATTCGAGCGCCTCGACGATCGCGGCAACGGCCGCCGGATCGGGGGGTCTGGCGCCCGGCGGCGGCATCATGCCGGCACGAAGTTTCCGAATCATTTTCTCCGCGACTTCCGCGTGTTCGTCCGCGCGGGCGATTTCGAACGCGGCGAGTGAGAGCTCGCCTCGTCTCGCCGTGGGGTTGTGACAGGACACGCAGTACTGCTGCACGAAGGCGTCGTGCGCGTCGGGTGCAGATTCAGGTCGTGCAACCGCGGCTGACTGCGTCTGCGGTGGCCGAGCGTTGAAACGTGCAGCTGCTGGTGGAAGATTCGCGGCGCGATCGGACCCGGCCCGCGGATGAGCGGACAAAAAGGCCGAACTGACCAAGGCGATACCAAGAAGCGCGATGCTGGCGCGTCTCATCCAACAACACCTGCCTGTAGAGACTGAGTGACCCTTCACGAGTGTACGGCCCGGCCAGCTCACAAACGGCACCAAGTTGTAAGAAATTGTCGCCGTCGCGCGCGTGGACGAGACATCACAGCACGCCTTCCGAGACGCGGTCTGACAGTCGGTCGAACTCTGGCAATGGTGGGGCAAGTTCGGTCACCCAACATCGCACCAGCGGGTCGCCCGAGTTGACGACCTTGTGGGTCCAGATGAGACCGGCGGTCCCGTCTCCCGTCGAGCGCACAACCTCGACGGTCTCGCCGAACATGTTGCAGATTTCGGCAATCTCCTGACCTTCCGCGATTCGGTCGCCAATGGCCACCTTCAGGCGCACGAGACCGGATCGCCTCGCGCGCATGACGAAACGGCGGGTCCCTTTCGAACGTGCTCCCACCAGGTGGGGGTCACCCTCTATCGCGCGTAAATAGCGCAGCACGTTTTTGATCCCGTTCACGTGCACCTGAACATCGGCTTCTTCGAGCGTGCCGTCACCGCCTGCTTCCGCAAACAAGGCCACGATCCCCTGGCGTGCCGCGGAATGCACGATCGATCCAGCGAACGGCGGCACCGTCGCGCCGTCAGCGGAAAGGGAGATGACGTCAGGGCTATAGAGGCGCGCGAGGAGTTCGGCCTTCCGATCGAGATCGGCGTTTCCGGTGATCGAACACGCCACGAACGGCAAGAGCGCCTCGCCGATGTCTCCGCCGTGGAGGTCGATGTAGTACTCGGAAACACCGATGATGTCCTGCAGCAGAACGTGCGCGAGAACTTCCGATATCGTTCCTTCCGCATTGCCCGGCGCGATCTTGTTGAGATTGAGTCCGTCGATCGGCGAGACAAACGGCATGCGGCTCGCGAACATCGTCGTGTTGGCGACGGGCACGGCAATCACCGCGCCTCGCAGATGCTGAGGGTCGAGTTCGTTCACCGTCCTCATCACCGCATCGATGGGCGGGTACTCTGTCGCGTGCACGCCGGCGGTCAACGAAAGGGTGGGTCCAGGTTCAGCGCCGTTGACGATGACGACCGGAATGCGGATGGGGCCGGTCGCCGTCTCGCCAATTTGTACGAAGCCGCGTGCACGCTCGCCCCTGGCGGCTCGAACTCCTCGAATCTCAATCACGCCAGTCGCTGCCACTCGTCAGTTCTCCTGCTGGCCGCGCGCCCCGGTCTATTCGAGCGCCCGGCCCTTCGTTTCTGGAATCCAGATCCACATCACGGCGCTCACCACGAACGCGACCGCGGTCAACGAGAGCGCCGCCGCGAATCCTCGTGACTGGGCCAGCGTTCCCACGGTGAACGGCGCAACTGCGCTGGCAACGCGTCCGACGTTGTAGGTGAATCCCTGCGCGCGTCCCCGAATCGCCGTCGGATAGAGCTCCGCACTGATCGCGGCAAAGCCGCTCAGGTGACCGGTGCCAAAGAGCGCGACCAGCGGTCCGAGAAACAGCAAGAAGAGCGGATCAGAAGTCGCCACATACGCGAGCACAGCCACCGCGGCGGCGACCAGGTACACCATAGAGCTCACGCGCCGGCCGTAGCGATCGCTTGCATAGCCAAACGTGACATATCCAAACCATTGGCCGATGTACTGCGCCACCATCAGGCCGGACATCATCTGCGTACTCAGCCCGATGCCGCCCTGACTGACAGACAGAGATAGATACGCCGGGATCCACAGATTCAAGCCCCACCACGCGAACCCGCTGCACGCATGCATCAAGGTCACGACAACCGTGATCGGCAGCAGACGGCCGTGAAACATGTCCGAGAACCTGCCGCGTTCAGCGACGGGGGCGGAGCGCACCGCCTGCCACATCCGCGATTCCTTGACGCCGCGTCTGATCCAGAACACCAGCAGAGCGGGCAACACGCCGACGAAGAACACGGCACGCCAGCCCCAGGTTGGCATGACCAGCGCGGTCACAATCGGCGCGGCGATCAGACCAAAGGCCGCGAAACTCTGCATGTATGCGAGCGCCTTCTGCCGATGCGCCGTCGAAAACGTCTCTGCGACCAGTGCCGCGCCCGTCGCCCACTCGCCGCCCATGCCGATTCCTACAAACACGCGCAGGATTGCGAGCTGGACGATGGTTTGCGCCAGCCCGGATGCTCCGGTCGCAATGGAGTAGATGATAATGCTCGTCATCATTGCGCGTGTGCGGCCGTACCGATCGGCAAACACGCCGAACATCACCCCGCCGGCAGCAGCGGCCAGCAGCGTCGCGGATCCGAGCAGGCCGGCAACCGACTTTGCCATCCCGAGATCGGTGATGAGCGCGGCCAGGACCAACGCGTAGAGCTGAACGTCGAACATGTCCAGCATCCAGCCGAGCGACGCGGCCATCCACGCGCGACGCATGTCGGACGTGGCCACGTGCCACCACGTGAGCACGCCCTCGCGTGCAGTGGTCGCCGGGAACGCGATCCCAGAGTCTTTGGCCGGAATTGCAACCGTCGTGTCTGCCATGGTGGCCAGGCTCCTGCAGCGCCGCAGATGCTGGTGTGCATCTGCGGCGCGGCACATTAGAAATCGATCTTGATGCCCAATTTGGCGATGCGCGGTACCACGATTTCGGTAACGCGTCCGAAGTACGTCGTATTGCCGCGAGCCGCCGCGTCGAATGCGGCCTGCGAGGCAAAGGCCTGCGTCAGCGTGGCGATACCGACGGCGGAGCTGCTATTGAGCAGGTTGTGCAGTTCGACGAACGTACCGACCTTGATGCGGGAGAACTTGAAGGGCCGGTCGACCTTCACGTTCACGAGCTTCAGCGCGTCGGCGCGATAGGTACCGCGTGGTTCGGCTCGAATCGTGGTGCTCCCCTGCGAAAGACTGCCACGGAAGGTCCGATCCACGGGCAGGCCGGAGAGCAACTGAATGTTGCCACCGACATTGAAACCGAGCGGTGCGACGTAGTTGACGAGCATCTTGAAGGCGTGCGGCTGATCGGTGGCGTCGCGCCCGTACTTATGGGAATCGAGCGAGGCGTTCGGATCCGTCGGGTTCGCAATGGTCTTGCGGTTGCCCGAGATGATCACGCCAGCGGCTCTCGACCATGTGTAGGACCCCGTCAGCTGCCAGTTGTTGGCCATCCGCTTGCCGAGCGACAACTCCAGCGCCTTGTAGTTCATGTTATCGCCGGGCACGGTTTGACGTACGAACGCGTCCCGTCCTCTGAACTCCGGCAGCACGTTGTACATCGTGATCGTCCGATCGTCGCCGGTGCCCACGATGTTGTCGGGCCCCGCATCCGGCAATGTCGCTGGCGCGTAGCCCGTGAGCGGGATGCCGACGTTGACGTCCGCCCAGTTGTTCGTAAATCGCCGTTGAACCCAGGTCGCTGATGCCCCGACATTGGGAAACAGCTCGCGCTCGAACGCCACCGTGAACTCATCGATCCGCGGCTGTTTGAAATCCGGATCGATGCGGTTGGACCTGGCAGCGAACACGCTGAGCGGACTCGGATCGTACTCATTCGCGTCAACCTTGCGGTTGCCGTTGAGATCGCCGAACCAGCGATAGGTCGCGATGCTGTTGAAGGCATTCGGGTTGATCAATTCGAAGTCGCCGGTGAAGAGCTCGTCGTAAAACTGGCCGACGCTCGCCTTCGCAACGTTTTTCCCATCCTCGGTGAGCTTGACGGCGACGCCCACGCGCGGCGCGAAGTTGGCCCAGACGAACCCGGTTTCGAGTTTCGGAAACACGGTCTCCGGCATCCACACGCCGCCGCCGCCGGTCTGCTCGGGTAGCCAGCCCTTGTACCGGCCGTAGCGAATCCCGGCGTTGAGGCTGACGCGGCGGAAGGTCACGCGATCCTGGATGAAGCCGGCGGCGGAAGCAATGTCCTGCTGCGGCTTGACCGGGCTGTTGTAGGCGAAAATCTCCGCGGGCACTCCGTTCCGGTACCGGTATTCGGTATCGCCGAACGGCACGTTCAAGCGATTGCCCCAGCCT
>DASPWV010000010.1:0-3678 GCA_035637635.1 Vicinamibacterales bacterium
GCAGACTATCCTCCGCCCAGCGTCGGGATGATGTACACGCCGCCGCCGCCGTCGCGTTCAGATCGAAAGGCAATCCGCGATCCGTCCGGCGAGAAGGCGGGTTCTCGCTCGTCGGCAAAATCGTGTGTCAGTTGCAGCGGCGTGCTGCCCGCCGTCTGCTGCACCCAGATGTCGAGATTGTCCGCGCCCGCACGATCGGATGCGTAGGCCAGCAGGACACCGTCATTGGACACCGCGGGATCGGCTGTCACACCCTCGTCGAACGTCGCGCGCGTCAGTCTCAATGCCGGTGAATCACTTTCGGCGCCCGGCGAGCGGCCGCGACGAGCGATGAACAGGACGCCAACCGCTGCGGCGAGCGCGACGACGCCGATAGCTGCCCGCCATGCCGGCGCGTAGCCGTCACGGCGCCTGGTCGGCTGCGGCGCGCGAGCCGACGTCGTCCAGGTCGGCGCGTACATCTCCGATGTCGCGCACACGGCGCTTCGGATCCTTGACGAGACAGCGCTCGATCACCCGCCGTACGGGCGGCGACGTCGCCGCGGGCAATGCGCTCCAATCCGGCTCGCGCTCCACAATCGCCGCGAGCACGTCGGTCGTCGTCTCGCCGCCGAACGCGCGACGTCCGGTCAGCATCTCATACAGCACGCACCCGAAGGCCCAGATGTCCGTCCGCTTGTCGACCGCTTTCCCCTGCGCCTGCTCCGGCGACGTGTACGGCGCCGTCCCCCGCAGCATCCCGTCGACGGTCGGCGCGATCATCGTCGGCGAGTGCGTCAGCGCGTCCCCCCGGCCCACCTGACCCACTCGACCTGTCGTGAGGGGGAGGGGCCGAGAACGGGCGTGATGCCAACCGCGAGACTGCCTTAATATCTCCTATCGTCCGTAGCGCGCGGTCGGCGAGTGGATCCGCCGGCATCCCGAAGCGGTGTCGCCGCAGGCGCGACTCATGACGTGGTTTCCCCTGGGAGATGCGCCTTCTCAGTCAGCGAACGACGATACTGATGCCGCGGAATTTCGATCCACGCAGAAAACTGGAAACGATCGGCGACGGGCCGTTCGGCTATCACGTCACGCACGTACTCTGGGGATCCTTCGAGCTGCCGCCGCACATCGATTCCGAGCAGTTCGGTCCGTATCTCGAACGTGTGCGACACATGACCGGGTTGACGGACGCGCAGGAGATTTATCGATCGCCGCCAGAGCTGCTGTTTCCGGTGCGCCTGTACCGAATACGGGACGACGCGCCATGACCGATTCCGACCGATGGGATCAGAGCGAACGCGCGTGCCCCGGCACGTAAGGCTCGTGGTCATCGTCATCGCGCTCGCCGTCTCGCTCGCGCTGGCAGAGCTCGGCATGCGTGTCTTCCCCAGCGGCCCGCCGATCAACACTGAGGCGCGCTTTTCGCCACGCTACCATCACACCTCGCCCGAGCTCTCGCGGCTGCTGAGACAAATCAGCGCCGAGCCATCGGCGTTTCGAGGAGACCGTACGATCGTCGTGCTGGGAGACAGCTTCGTCGCCGGCGACGCGATCGACTCCTCGCTGCGGTTTACATCTGTCCTGCAGCTACGCTACGACTCCGTACCGCCTCCTCGGATTCGGATCATCAATCTCGGTTCCACGTCGTACTCGACGCTCGTCTACGAACGAATCTATCGAGACGTGATCCTGCCGCTGGATCCGGACATCGTGATCGTGTGCCTCGATCAAACCGATGTCGCTGACGACTATCTGTACGAGCAGGAGTTGTCGTCGCGCTCGGACGTCACCCGCCACACGCTTTCCGATTCTGACTTCACTGATACGATTCTCGAGCAGTACGAGTCCGATCCGGTGACGTTTCTCTTCCTGCGGTACTCGCGGATGTTTCAGCAGGCGAATGAGATCAAGCAACGCTGGACAGGAAGCGGCTTCATGCCCGAGAGCGCCAGGATCCCAATCAGGGATGCACAGAAACTGCGACTCTATTTCGAGACGTGCAAGGATCCGAGCAGGTACGGCGATCTCTTCACGAACTCCGAGAAATACATCCGATCGATCTCGCTGCTGAAACCAGCGCGACAGAAGCTCTACTTCGTCACCTATCCGCGCGCCGAGAATCTCACCGGTCAACACAAGACCACGCTCCTGCACGGCGCGCTGCCCGACAGCCACGCGTCGGCACCGTACTTCGAGTATTGGATTGAACGAGAAAACGTGGCGGCGCGATATCCCACCAGCACCTTTATTCACACGAGCGGCGACTTCCGAGCCGCGATTGCATCCACCGGTCGGCAGTACTACCAGTGGATCGACGATGTCCACTGGACCGCTGATGGTCACAGACTCTTTGCAGAGATTCTCGACAAACTCATCGTCTCGAACGCGAGATGACATCGCCTCAGGATCACGACGATCGCGTGCGGCTGATCGAGCTGGCACTCGCGGTCACCGTGCCGCTGTTGTTCCTGGTGCTTGCGACCGACGTCACCGGATTAGTGCCTCGCAGTCCTACTGGTTATCCGGCCGAATGGCTGGCCGTCACGCTCGGGCTCGGGTACGAGCTGCTCCGCAGGCGTCGAAACAGCCGAGGAGCCGAACGATTAGCGCGAAACGTCGACGCCGTCGCGGAGCGATCACTCGGCAGAGGACTCCCTTGGATCACCGGCCTCGGCTGCGTGGCGCTGCTGGCGATCTGGGTGCCTCATTACCTGACCTGGCCGTGGTTCCGCGATCTCGACGCGTTCGGCACGATCGCGCAATCGTGGGATGCAGGAATTCTCCCGTATCGAGATATTCGCGCCTACAACTTCCCAGGCCAAATCTACGTTCTCTGGATCCTGGGCAAGACCATTGGCTGGGGACATACCGCGGCGTTCTACGCGGTGGATGTCGGCTTTCTCGTCGCGTTGGGAGTCGGGCTGATCGCATGGAGCCGACGTTGCCTCGGAGGGCCGTTGCCCGGGCTCGTTGGCTATCTAGCCGTCATCGCCCGCTATCTGAGTCTCGACTATGCACAGGTCGCCCAACGCGATTGGCAAGCGACGTGTCTGATCGTTCTCGCGGTGCTCGCTTTACAGGGTTGGTACGGGCGCAGAGGTCGTGCGCTCTCCGCGGTGCTGACGGCCGTTGCCTTTGCGTTCCGGCCACACGTAGCTCTTTTCCTCCCAGCGCTGGCGTCGGCCATCGATGAGAACGCGCATCGAGTGGACACGTCAGCCGGCACCGTGGCGCGCGCCTTCGCGGATTGGTCGGCGATCTTTGTAACAACCCTCCTCGTCGTTTTCGCGCCGTTGATCCTGGCCGGCGTGATGCCCGACTTCCTGAGCGGCCTCCGTGTCGTCGCGTACGGCGGGCCTTACAGTCAAAACACCGCCCTTGGCGCGCTTCAAGTATTCGTCGAGCAACTGGGGAGCGGATGGACGTTCTGCCTGGTCGCGGTTGCCCCGCTGCTCGCGATGTTCGGTCCGCCAGAGATGCGCCGCACTGGCCGAACGTGGGCCCTGGCCATGTTCGCGGTGCTCCTTTATAAGCCGATGCATCCGGTCCAGCACGCGTACTTGCTCCGGCCATTGGAGTTGATCGGCTCGGTCGTCGTGGGGGTTTCCGTCGCGTGGATCGTGGCGTCGCGATCGCTGGCAAGGCCGCTCGCGTTGCTCGCCGTTCTCGTCATTCTGTGCGAGGTCGTGCCCG
>DASPWV010000011.1:0-2481 GCA_035637635.1 Vicinamibacterales bacterium
ACACCGGGGAAACGATCTGGAAGACGGATCGGAAAGAGCTGCCGTCCTGGGGAACGCCGACCGTCGCGACGACCTCATCTGGTCCTGAGCTGGTCACCAACGCGTCGAACTTCATTCGCGGCTACGACCCGCGGACCGGCACGGAACTATGGCGTCTCGGTCCGACCTCGAAGATTACGGCGCCGACCCCGGTCTTCACCGACGATCTCTTCGTCGTGGCCAGCGGACGGCCACCCGAGCGGCCAATCTTCGTTGTCCGGGCCGATGCCCGCGGCGACGTCACGCCGCACGGCGGTCAGACGTCGAATGCATCCGTCGTGTGGAGCCGCACCGCGCGCGGACCCTACATGCCGACGCCGCTCATCTACAACGGCCTGGTGTACGTCCTCGCGAACAACGGCGTGCTCGACGCGTACGATCTGCGCACCGGCGACGAGGTCTATCGCCAACGGCTGCCGCTGATCGGCAGCGGGTTCAGCGCGTCGCCCGTGGCCGCGGATGGCAAGATCTATCTGTCGAACGAAGACGGCGAGATGCTGGTCATCGCCGCGGGACGACAGTTTGCACACCTCGCCACCAACTCGATGGGCGATCTCCTGATGGCGACACCAGCGCTGTCCGATGGCGTCATGTACGTCCGCACCGCAACGACCCTCGTCGCGATCGGCCGCAAGCGGAATTAGCGCGATTTGCCGATCGTCGTCGCGCGAAGGCTGTAGCGCGCGAGACGCCCGTCAGAAACTGAACTGCGCGCCGATCTTGAACATCCGCGCCGACAGGACATTGGTCGGCCTCAACCACGTGGCCGACGCCGTTGCGCCCGTTCCAAATGTGCCGCTCTGACCGAACACCCAGGCGCTGTTGAAGACGTTGTAGAGATCCGCCATCAGCTGGAGACGATCCTTGCCGAATCGGAATGTCCGTGCGGCTCGCACGTCGAGCTGTTTGAGGCCGGGTTCGTAGATGGACGTGCCGCCGAGCAGGTCGATCGACTGCGTCGTGCTCGCGATCTGCGCCGCGGTCGATCCGGGCGCCGTCGAGATGGTGAAGCCGTTGGCGTTGGCAATCGCCTGCGTGAAGGTCCATGTCGCGCTCCGCTGCGGACCCGGCGTGTACTGGAACGTGCCGGACGCCACGATGCCATACCCCACGTTGTAGGACGCCAGCAGCTTGAGGTCCGGTTGGAACGGCGTCGGGTTGTAGCAGCTGCTTCGGTCGGTGACGGAGCTGACGAGGTTCTGCGGGTTGCCGAGCAGCTGCGTATAACAGGTGTCGCTCACGGCCCTCGAGATCGAAACGCCGCCTTGAACGATCCCGCCATTGCGGATCCGCGCGCGCGTCGTCACGTCGAACCCGTGGCGGTAATTCTTCTGCCTGATGCCGAGCTGATCCAGATAGTCCGACAGGAACGTCTGGTAGTTGTCGGCCGCGACACTGTACGACGCCGCCGTGCGTTCGTAGATCCCGCAGTACTGTTGCCCGCCGCCACTCGGAAGGCGCGGATCGAGCGGGCCGTTGATGCAGTACGGCCCCTGGTATGCGGAGGGGCCCTGATTCAGATTCTGCGTGGACGTCGCGTTGCCTCCAAGCAGCCGGCGATAGTACGCGAGGGCGACCGACATCCCGGGCAACAGCTCGTGCTGGACGCTGCCGTCGAACTCCCACGTGTACCCGCGCCGATCGAATCCGGTTTGAATCTCGGGGTTCACTCTCGTGGTGCCCGGCACCAACGTCCCGAACGTCGAACTTGCGGGAATCGGCGCGAGCTCGCTGGCCTGGACCGATCCGTCCGGGTTGAAGATTGTGTAGTCCAGATTCGTATCCGTCCAAGTCAGGCTGATTGAGCTCGTCAGGCGGCCGATCGGCCCTTGAGCTGTGGCGAAGCCGACCGTTTGCGGATCGACATAGCGGGAGGCGCTGAATTTGAGCGCCGTCTTCCCGTTGCCGAACAGATCGTACGCAATGCCGAGCCTCGGCGAGAAATCCTTCCAGTTCGGCACGTTCTTGATCGGATCGAACGTCTTCGCCGCCAACCACGGGTTTGGCAGCACCGCCTCGGTTCCGACGCTGCCGATGAACCAATCGAAGCGAAAGCCCGCGGAAACGGTCGCCCGTTTGAACGTCCATTTGTCCTGGACGAACAAGCCGCTGTCCATGTCCATGTATTCCAGCTGGTCGGTGGGAAGATTCAGCGTCACCTGGTTCGGCCCGAATCCGCTCGCATCCGCGTGGACCGTCGTCGCGCCGAACCGCATCGACAGGTTGCCGTTCCGCGTCGTGATCGTTTCGTGAGGCCCATTTCCTCCCGTCCAGCCGACCATGAGCGTGTGCGAGCCGGTCACATATGAGAGCTTCGCGGAGTAGTCGAACAGCTTCTGGAGATGAATCACTTCGGCGCTGAATGCGCAGCAGGTCTTGAGGGTGAGCTGATCGGTGATTCTGTAGGTCGTTGGCGTGACCTCGGGCTGATACAGCTCCGAA
>DASPWV010000012.1:0-2566 GCA_035637635.1 Vicinamibacterales bacterium
ACGATGCGGCCGGCACGGGATGGTGCGATCGGGCGAGGAATGGGCGAGTCCTTGTCGAGCGACAGATGTGTGCGGGAGCGCTCGTAATACCTGCAATACAGGTTCATCAACCGCTGTAATCCCGTTGCGCTGAAGACGATGACGTGATCCAGACACTCGCGACGGGCCGATCCGATGAAACGCTCGACGTAGCCGTTCTGCCACGGCGAACGGGGAGCCGTCAGGAGTTCGTCGATCCCCATCGCTGCCGCGGTCTGCGTCCAGCCGTCGAATGCGTGATCGCGATCGCGGAGGAGATACCGCGGTGCCTGATCCCAAGGGAACGCCTCGCGCAACTGTGGCGTCGTCCACGCGGCGCTGGGATGGTCGGTGACGACTACGTGGATCACGCGCCGGCGCTCGTGCGCGAGGATCACCAACACGAACAGCAGGCGGCACGTCGCCGTGGGCACTACGAAGAAATCCGCCGCCATCACCTGTCCGATGTGATTCGCCAGGAACGTCCGCCAGGTCTGCGACGGCGGCTGCCGACGGCGGACGATGTACTTCGCGACAGTCGCCTGACAGACATCAATCCCCAGCTTCAGGAGCTCGCCGTGAATCCGCGGAGTGCCCCACAGCGGGTTGCCTTCGGACATCGTGCGAATCAGCGCACGTACGTGAGATGAAACGGCGGGCCGGCCTGCGCGTCGGCGGCACTTCCAAGTCCAGAACAACCGGAAGCCGCGGCGATGCCACGCGATGACGGTCTCCGGCTTGACGATCACGAGCGCCGTGCGCCATCCGTCCCAGACGCTCGACAGCCACGCCCAGAGCCATCGATCCGCAGGTACGAGGGGCAACCGCCGCGGCTGCGATCGTTGGAGGATTTGCCGCTGGTGGCGCAAGGCCAGCACTTCGAGGTGCAGGGCGGCGCGCGACCGGGCCAATCCTCGGAGGGTCTGCAGGAGCGATAAGAGAACGGCGATCATCGCGGAGCAGCGTATCGACGATCGACCGCAACATCAACGGCAGCAACAGAAACGGAGTTTTCAGCAGGGACACTCCCTCACCGGTCTTCACGTAATGTCCGAGCAGATGTCCGACTGCCTCTATCGGAGGTCAGGTTTTTAGACCAGCCCGACGGCCGGCGATTACGCTAAAGCGGCCGATTACTGGTTCGTCTTCGTCGCGCTGCGTGAGACGCTGAGCACCTTCTTCAGCGGCAGCCGAGTTCGGTCAACGATTTGTCCGTCCTTTATCACCATTGCAATCTTCCGGATATTGCGGATGTCTGCGAGCGGATCCGCGTCTAACATGACGAGGTCGGCCAGCTTCCCCTTCTCCACCGTTCCGAGCTCGTCCAGCTTGTGGTACGCGGCGGCAATGTTGCGCGTGGCAGAGAGAATCGCCGTCATCGGCGTCATCCCCTTCTCGACCATCGCCTCGAACCAGAGATAGTGGCCCTCGCCGAGGTCGCTCAGCCGCTCGATGCGCAGTTCCGGCTTCATCGCTTCAGCGGCGTCGGGATCCATCATGCCCGCGTCGGTGGCCAGCAGCAGAGGGACGCCAGCGGCCACCAACCGGATCTGATTCTCATGACGAATCCGTTCCTTGGCCGCACGCTGCTGCGGATCGTGCTCGCCGGCGTCCTTGATCTCGATCTCCAGCCGTCGTTTTGTGCGCGGCTGAACGGCGCAATAGACCTTCTTCGCCAGCATCAGCCGGATCGTCGAATCGGGCATCGGCACGGTGCCCGTCTTCGCACCATGCTGCAACATGTCAACTCCCGCTTCGAGAACCTGTCGCACGCTTTCAACGGAGGTCGTGTGTGTCTGCACGATCTTACCGGCATGGTGAACCTCGTCGATGATGACACGTTGTTGTTCCGGGCTGAACATGAGGAAATTCTCCTCGCGGTGTCCGCTCGCCCCATATTTAAGGAAGTCGATACCGCGGGCCACGCACTTGCGAATCTCGGCACCCACGCTCTCGGGTGACTTGCGATCCCGTTTCGCACAACGGGCGACGGCAGACATGTGAGCCTGGTCATATGCCGTCAATGCGCTGTGACTTCCGCCACGCTCGCGGTGGTGTGCCGCCGCGCCTGCAGCGCGCGCTGCAGCTGCGCCATGTAGGTGAAGACGACGGGCGTCAGATACAGAGTCACGAGTTGCGAGAACAGCAGCCCGCCGACAACGACCAACCCAAGCGGCTGACGCGCTTCACCACCGGCGCGCGCGCCGATGGCGATCGGCACCGCGCCAAGCATGGCAGCCATCGTCGTCATCATGATCGGTCGGAATCGGATGAGGCAGCCCTGATAGATCGCCTCCTCAGACGTCATGCCACGGCGCTCGGCCTCGAGCGCAAAGTCAATCTGCATGATCGCGTTCTTCTCCACGATGCCGATCAGCATGATGATGCCGACGAACGCGTAGATGTTCAGGTCCATGTGGAACACCATCAACGTCACGAGCGCGCCAAAGGCGGCAGACGGCAGACCTGAAAGAATAGTCAGGGGGTGGATATAGCTCTCGTAGAGCATGCCGAGCACGATGTAGACGACGAGGATGGCGATCACGAG
>DASPWV010000013.1:0-3470 GCA_035637635.1 Vicinamibacterales bacterium
TTCGCGAAGCCATGAACCGCCTCGTGCGCCTCGGTCGGAAGAAAGTGCTCCTCAACCTGGACGGCGTCACCTATATCGACAGCTCCGGCCTCGGGATGCTCGTGAGCCGATATATCAGACTGAACAAGCACGACGGCCAGCTGAAGCTCTGTAACCTCCACTACCGCAGCTTCCGCGTCCTGGACGTCACCAAGCTTCTGACCGTCTTCGAGACGTTCGACTCGGAAGCGGAGGCGATGGCGAGTTTTGCCGGGAAGATGTCACCACCACAAACCACAGATTGACGGAGGGGCCGTCTACGTCCAGCGCGTACGCGGCGAAGCCGCTCCTAGCGCGAGCGAGCTTCCGCCAGCTCCGGCAGATCGGAATCGACGCTCTTCGCCGCTGCTGCGCGTGCGCGGCCATCGCGGAAAGGCGTGTTGGCGACGAATGACAAGACCGCTGGTCGATCGAGGCTGCGAGCTTGGCTTTCCTGGACGAAACGCTGGCGACACCTCGCCCATTCCGCCTTCGCCGAGGCGCTCGAGCACTCGATAATGCGAGATGAACTCGCCAATCACAGATAACTACTACGGGGAACTGGTCGTCGTCTTTTTGGTGCCGACATCTTCGCCCTTCAGGAAACGCACGAGCACTGGAAACAGTTTGTCGGGCGCTTCGAACTGGGGGTTGTGGCCCACTCCCGGAATGATGTAGAGCTGCCCGTTCTGCACCGTATCGGCAACGCGTTTGGCCTGCCCCGGATAACTCGGCCCGTCCTTCTCGCCGCCGATCACCAGCGTTCGCGCTTTGATGTGCGGCCAGTCGTACACGACCGGATCGTTGGCGATCGCCTGCTGCTGCAGCGCTCGGACCATAGCCATGCGCGGCCAGTCGCCGCTCAAGGTCCAGCCGTAATGGATCCTCACATACTTCATGTACTCCGGTTTCCAGTTCACGTAGTACGCGCGCATGCCGCGGACGATCTCCGCGTAGTCACGCGCGAGGACACTCTTGTACACCTCAGTCGTCTCTCGAGCCGGCCTGCCCGCACGCGTGTCGCTCAATCCGATCTGATTGATCATCGCGAGGTTCTCGACGATGTCGGGGTATGTCGCGTTGAAGCGGCTCGCGACCATGCCACCCATCGAGTGCGTCACCATGTCGGTGCGCTTGATGCCGAGCTGATCCAACAGCCGTTTCGTATTGTTCGCGTGCGTGCTGATGGTGTAGGCCAGGATCGCCTTTGACGACCGACCGTAGCCGATTTGATCCGGCACGATCACCCGATAACCCTCTTTCCGCAGCACCTCGATTGTCGACGTGAACGCTTCGCCGAAAAAGTTCATCCCGTGAAGGAGAACGACCGATTTCCCGTTCGGCGTTCCCGAAGGACCGACGTCCATGTACGCCATGCGGACGTCCTGCCCTTCGAGCGTGAAAGCCATGTACTTGACCGGGTGCGGATACGGGACATCTTCGAGGTTGATGCTCATCGGACCCCAGTCGGCGGGCGGCTCGCCCGGCGGCTCTGAGCTCCCCTGCGCGGCGACGGGACGCGCCGCCGCCGGAGCCTGGGCAACAAGACTCGTCACCAGGACCGCCGACATCACGGAAACTGCCACGACAGACGCGGCCCAACGCATAACCTTCATGGTCGATTCCTCCTTCTGCGGTCCCGCGCCGAACTCGGGGGCGTGCTCGTGCGCGCCGATCTCTCGTCTTTGTGAGTCGGGCGACGGTCTTCAAGGACGCCGAGCGTCGCCTGAACCTTTTTCGGCAGCGTCAGGCTCACGATCGCGTGTGCGCGCGGGATCAGCTGCTTGTATTCACCGTCGTCGAGCGCAGCGAATGTTCGCAGCCCCACCCATTTCGCTCGCGCCAGATACGGTGCCGGAATGATGTCTTCGCGTTCGATCAGCGACGCAAACGTCTCATCGTCACACCTGAATGACGCCACGACGTCGTGGCTCGGATCGAGATCGGTGCAGGTGACACAAAACATCTTGCCGCCGACCTTGAAGACGAGGTCTTTCTCCCATTGAATCTGCTCGGTGACGCCGGGCAGCGACAAACAGAGATCGCGCAGGCGGGCGAGGGTCATACGGTCCGCCGATGTTACACCGCGTCAGCGATCGGCGCCATGCGGCTCGTGCGCTCCGGCGAGGCGCGCACCAACGGAGCTTCGAGCGACGATCTTGCCCCTTCAGGCGATTGGTCATAAAATTGTGGTCATGTCAAAGACTCGGCGTCCCGGGGCAGGCCCGCGACGGCAGAAACAGCGTCCCGCTGTGCCGGCCGCGGAGTTCAAGGCACGCTGCCTGGAGCTCATGGATCGTGTCCGTGAAACCCGCGCGGAGTACGTCGTCACGAAGCACGGCAAACCCGTGGCTAAGCTCGTGCCGTACGACGATGCGACCAAGCAAACCTCCTTTGTCGGATCCATGCGAGGAACGATCCTGCGGTACGAGCGGCCGTTCGATCCGATTGAAGGTGAGTGGAATGTCAATCGCGGGGTTCTCCTCGAAGAGGAGTAGCCCTTGCTGCTCGACACGCACGTCTGGATCTGGGGCGCTGAGGGCAATCGCCGGCAGTTAGGGCGACGGATGTTGCGCCTGCTCGAGCGCGCTGGCGCCGCCGGCGAGCTCCAGATCGCAACTGTTTCGATCTTCGAGCTGGTTTGCCTCTATGTGGCCGGCCGACTCGAGGCTTCACGACCTATCGAGGCCTGGATCCGCGAATCGGTCGAGCAGAGCCAACTGCGCGTGGCCGACATCACGACCCAGGTCGCCATCGATGGCGGTATGATTCCGGCCGCCGTCTTGCCCGATCCGTTCGATCGGATCCTGGTTGCCACCGCGCGCCAGCTGGATCTCCCCCTCGCGACTCGCGACCGGCGCATTCTCGACTATGCAGCGCGAACTCACCGCGTGCGCGTCGTCGATGCGTCGGCATAGCCGACACCTTTGCGAGACACGATTTCAACTTTGAAGTTTCAAGTTTGAACTGACAGGATACAGACATGAAGTCTCTGACCTGTATGCTGCTGAGCTTTGCGTGCGCGGCATCACTGCTGGCGCAGACGCCACCACCACAAACGACAAAACCGCAGGCGCCCCCACCGCCAATGACAAACCCGCCGACGACGAAACCGGCGGCCCCACGACCGCGAGCGACCTCTCCGGCGGCAACCACGACGCTGTCGGTGACGGTCACCGACGGCAGAGGCGCGCCGATATCAGGCGTGTCCGTTCGGCTGACAGGCCCGATGGATCGCGAGGCCACGACGGAATCCGGCGGCTCGCTTCGCTTCGAGGGGCTGCGATCCGGCGCCTATCGTCTCCGATTCACCCGCGAAGGCTACATCGCACTCGAGCGCGAGCTGACAATTCCGCCTGCGCAACGCTCGCTCGATCAGCACGTCATCCTTTCCGTCGATGACAAGCCGGCACCTCCGCCGCCGCCACCACCCGCGCCGCCGCCTGCGCCCA
>DASPWV010000014.1:0-3444 GCA_035637635.1 Vicinamibacterales bacterium
CACTCGTGGCGGCGGCGTGCGTCAACCTCTTGCTCATCTGCGGCTATCTGCGGCTATCTGCGGCCTATCTGCGTGTATCTGCGGCCAATCTGCGGCTGATTGGAGCATGCCGAATGCGGTAGGTGAGCTCGATGCTGGGACGCGCGTCTTCAATGCCAAAGCCACGGCCCGCCAGCGTTTCCTCATAGACCCGGGTGTGAAGATCGGTGAAGCCTTCGCTGAACTCCACCTCCTGACCATCGACGGTAATGGAACGAAACGTCGTGCGCACACCGGGCTGCGGCGCAAACGGCAGATCGGCGTGAGCAGTGGAGAGAAACCACTGCACGTCGGCGCGTTCGAGCTCGAGGGAACCGCCGGCGCGCTGCACATCGCGCAAGTACACGTCGCAGCCCTTCACCGGGCCGAAAAGCCACACGAGCAGATCGAAGAAATGAACGCCGATATTCGTCACGATGCCGCCGGAGCGTTCTTCGATGCCCTTCCAGGACACGCCGTACCACGGCCCTCGTGCGGTTACGTATCGCAACGACACCTCGTGGCGCTTGCCGGGAGTCGCAAGCAGCCGTTCGCGCAGCGCGATGAGCTCGGGATGGACGCGGAGCTGCAGCACCGTCCAGATACGGCGGCCCGTCTCGTGTTCCAGGTCGCTCAAGGCGTCGAGATTCCAGGGGTTGATAACGACCGGCTTCTCACAGATGGCATGTGCACCGGCGCGCAGCGCCGCCCGGATGTGTGCGTCGTGCAGGTAGTTCGGCGAGCAGATGCTCACGTAATGCACCCGGCCTTCTTCCGGCCCGCGCTTCAGCTTTTCCAGATGGCGATCGAACCGCTCGAACTCGGTGAAGAATCGCAGATCGAACGTGAACCGATCGAGCACGCCGACGGCATCGTGCGGATCGATGGCGGCAACGAGCCTGTTGCCCGTGTCGTGAATCGCTTTCAGGTGCCGCGGTGCGATATACCCGGCCACGCCGGTCATCGCGAAGTTCTTCACATGTCCTCCGGTACCACGAAATCACGAAAGATCACGAAATCACGAAAGAAGAACGAGTCTTCAGCGTTTCGTGTTTTCGTGCTATTTCGTGTTTTCGTGCCATTTCGTGCTTTCGTGCCTTCGTGCTTTCGTGTTTAAAAGCCGCTCGCAACGCGTTTCGAACTTCGACTGTTGACGTCTGAATGCTGAATGCCGAGCGCCTCGTTGAATACATCGACCAATCTGGGACCGGTCACCTGAATCGAGTAACGCTCCTCGATCGTCCGCCGCGCGGCCAGACGCATCCGCGCGCGCAACGCCTCGTCGGTCAACAATCGATCGAGCTTTTCCACCCATTCTTCCGGGGTTGACGCGAGAAACCCGTTGATGCCGTCCTGCACGATCTCACGGTTCACACCGACGGCGGCGGCCACCACGGGCACGCCGCACGCCATGAACTGGATGGCTTTGAATCCGCACTTTCCTCGCGACCACGCGTCGTCGGTCAACGGATACACGCCGATATCGCAGGTGTTGAACAGCTCCACTTCGTGGGCGAGCGACCATGGCACGTCCGCCACCTCGAGTCCGGGAAAGCTCACGGGACGGCCGGCGCCGCTCACTTTCAGCACGAAGCGCCGGCGAGTGGCCAGCTTGCGCAGAACCGGTGTGAGGCCTTCGAGATACGCGAACGTTGTCGGACTTCCGATCCAGCCGATCACGGGCGGTTCGTCAGACCGTGACGCTGCCGCGCGAGGGACGAACTTCGTGGTGTCGACGGCCGTGGGCACGACCTCCACCGCAGGGTTGTACGCACGCGCAAATTCGGCGAGGTACGCATTGCCGACGGTCACCCGCCGGCTGTGACGCACGATTGCCGCGGCTTTGCTCGTGTCTTTCAAAAACAATATGGCTTTGTTCGCATCGCTCACCGCCGGCAGGAAGATCGCATCGTCGAAGTCGTAGACGAGCGGCGGCGATTGTCGTTTCGCAATCGCGAGCTCCAGGATCGGTGGGCCGAGCGGAATGATCTCGCGATAGAGGAACACCAGGTCGTATTGGTTCAGCCGCGGCAATATCGCAAGCTGGCGCAGCGTCAACCCGATGAACGACGCCGCTTTGCGGAGATATCGGCCGCGCTGGTACACCAACCGGAAGAAGCGCGGCGTGTAGAAGGAGCGAACCGTGACGTCGAAGCCCTGAGATTGCAGATAGGGGATGTACTGCGAGATTCGGAATCGACAACCGGCGCCCTCTTCCGGAATTGGCGAGAGCGCCAGGACACGAATGCGTCCACCAGGAGGCGTCAACGACGGCTCCGAGCTGACCATGCTTTGGCCACTATCTCGCTCCCAACCATCATCAGAAGCGCGATTCCAACGACAAACACGCCGATGTAAGGCGGCAGCGCGGGGCGGAGTCGCTCAGGTATGACGGTAAGAGCAGCGAAATGCGTCAAGGCCGCGACCGCCATGCACAGCCCGATGGCGCGGACGGCGGTCACGCGCGGCAACGACTTCTGGTCATCGGCAAGTCCACGCGCCCAACGAACAATCCGGGCGGTGGCAATTGCTCGCTGCACCCGTGCGGCAAACCGCTCCGGCGCCGAGATCATGAAGCTATGCTCTGCGGCGCGCTGCAGCGGCAACGACACAGGCTGTGGCCCGATGTCGCGCTGAACTGATGCGTCTGCGCGCCCGACGTTGCGCCAGGTGGTGGCCAGCGGTGTTACGACCGCTCGCACGACCCGGCCAACCACGCTGTGCGTCCACGTGAATGACAGTGTGCGTACGACCGTGCTGTTACGGATGGCGGGTGTCACTGACCGTCGGTCCCCACGTCGGCAAAGCGGATGCTGACAACGGACCCGCTCGCCTGATACATCGAGCCGTTGAACGTGAATGGGCCGCCGACTCTGACGAGTTGCGAGCGGTATCGCCAGCCGTACGGACTGTCGTGCAGGACGAGCCGGAGCACCGCGTTGAAAACCGCATATCGTTCGGATGTCCGGCGCTCAACGGAACCACCGCCGGCATCGCCGACGAGTCGCGCGGTCTCACCGGATGCGATCTCGGGGCGGCCGATCGAGTCGATGCGCGCCGCCGCGCCGACATTGCTGAGCGACAGATCGCGGTCGCCGATTTTCATCGCGCCCACGGCCTCGGGAGCGAGAAAAAAGCGGACCGTGACATCTGCGGCACGACCGGGATCGTCCGGTTCGAGAAAGTCCACGACAAAACGCAATCCTCCGGACGGGTGCGGCAGCATCATCGCGCGTCGCGCTTCGATTGCACCTCCTGTCGATATGCAGAGACCCGTTTCGTTGACATAGCACCGCAGCCTGACTAGTGCCGGCACCTGCAACTGACCTTCGACTGGCAGCACGACGTTGACGTCGTTCGCGGTGACGAATCGAAAATCGGGCCGCGGAGGACCTACCTCGAGCAGTTCTACTTCCGGACTGTTTT
>DASPWV010000015.1:0-6706 GCA_035637635.1 Vicinamibacterales bacterium
ACCTTCGCGACCTGAAAACCGGCGACCTCATCGTTCACGTCGACCACGGCATCGGACAGTTTGCGGGCCTGAAGCAGATCTCCATCGGACATGGCGATCTCGTTCAGGAGTTCCTCGAGCTGCGCTATCACGGCGAGGACAAGCTCTTTGTCCCCGTCGAGCGCCTCGATCTCGTTCAGAAGTACACGGGGGGCTCGCGCCCTGCGTTGGACCGCCTCGGCGGCACGTCGTGGGAAAAGGCAAAAACCCGCGTCAAGAAGGCCATGCGCGACATGGCCGAGGAGCTGCTCAAGCTCTACGCGGCGCGCAAGGCGGTGACGGGACATGCGTTCAGCGCCGACTCACATTGGCAGGAAGAGTTCGAAGACGCATTTGAGTGGGAGCTCACTCCTGACCAGCGCACAGCGATCGCTGACATCAAACGCGACATGGAGTCGCCGACGCCCATGGATCGGCTGCTGTGTGGCGATGTCGGCTACGGCAAAACGGAAGTGGCCATGCGCGCCGCGTTCAAGGCGGTGATGGACGGAAAACAGGTTGCGCTGCTGGCGCCGACGACCGTCCTCGCCTTCCAGCACGTCGAGACCATCAGACATCGTTTTGCCGCGTTTCCAGTCCGCGTCGATGTGGTCAACCGCTTTCGATCTCCGCAGGACACCAAAAAAATCCTGGAGAGTCTGGGCGGCGGACGTCTGGACATCATCGTCGGTACTCACCGGCTGTTGTCGAAGGACGTCCAGTTCAAGGACCTCGGGCTGCTCATCGTCGACGAAGAACAGCGCTTTGGCGTTGCCCACAAGGAACGCATCAAGCAGATGCGCAAGAAGATCGACGTTCTCACGATGACCGCCACGCCGATTCCGCGCACGCTGAACATGTCCCTGGTTGGCATTCGCGACATGTCGATCATCGAAACGCCGCCGAAAGATCGCCTGGCGATTCAGACCAACGTCGTCAAGTTCGATGCGCAGGCGATCGGGCGTGCGATCCGCACCGAGCTGAATCGTGGCGGTCAGGTGTTCTTCATCCACAACCGGATCGAGTCGATTTTCTCGATGGGCAATCTCATTCAGCGCCTCGTGCCCGAAGCGCGGCTCGTGATCGGCCACGGGCAGATGGGCGAGCACATTCTCGAGCGCGCGATGCTCGATTTCATGTCGCACAAGGCCGATGTGCTGCTCTCCACGACGATTGTGGAGAACGGCATCGATATTCCCAATGCGAACACGATGATCGTCAACCGCGCGGATCGCTACGGGTTGTCGCAGCTATACCAGTTGCGCGGCCGCGTCGGCCGCAGCGACCGCCCCGCGTACGCGTATCTGCTCATTCCACCCGAGGAAGCGCTGTCTCCGGTCGCGCGCAAGCGCCTTGCGGCCATCAGAGAATTCAGCGATCTGGGCAGCGGCTTTCGTGTCGCGGCGCTGGATCTCGAAATCCGCGGTGCTGGCAATCTACTTGGCGGCGAGCAGAGCGGCCAGATCGACGCGGTCGGCTTCGAGATGTACACGAAGCTGCTCGAAGACACGATTCGCGAGCTCAAAGGCGAAGACCTCGAGGACGATCTGCGCGCGACGGTGAATCTGCGCATCGACTTCCGCATCGACGAACACTACGTTCCGGACATGAATCAGCGGCTGATGATCTACAGGCGCATCGCGGCCGCGCGCGCGGAACAGGAGTTGAATCGCATCATGGAGGAGGTCCGCGACCGCTACGGTCCTCCACTCGTCGCCGTGTTGAACCTGGCCGACTACGGACGCATTCGAGTGCTCGCCGATGCGCTTGGGATTGAGAGCATCGAGCGCGAAGGATCGACGGTCGCGATCCGTTTCCGCGAGAAGGCGAAAGTCGATCCCGTGCGCGTGATTCACCTGGTCCGCGAGCGAGGCGACTTGCGGTTGATACCGCCGGTGTCTCTCAAGCTCGATCTGAAAAAGCCGCAGTCGGAGGAAGGCGCGGCCGGACCGTCCGCGCGTAAAGCGGTTGAGCGAGGCGGCTTCCGTCGTCGCTCACGGCCGGAGCCCGCGTGGTGGACGGCACGCGCCACCGCCGCCGACGTGACGCCGGGCTTTTCAAAGGCCGAGATTCTGCGTCCGAAAGAAGAGGATCCGCGCGCGCCGGGCGGGATTCTCGAACGGGTCACCGAGCTCCTCGAGGACTTGCGGGACGACTGAAGAGCGAAGACGCGGGGAGCCGCGCTGTACCAGCGGCGATCCTGGTCTGGAGCTACAGGACGTAGTGGCGGCCCTTTAGGGCCGCCCTTCAGCCGTGCCGCTGCGGTGGAGACTGGAGTCGCGTTCTGCTGTTTTCCGGCAGGATCGCGCGGCTCACCGGCATCCGCCGTCGTCCTACTCACTGGGACCTTCGCTCGCGGACTGGGAAGTCGCGTCGCCGCGCTAGGCGGCGGGGGCAGGCGGCCAGATGGCGGACCTCTGCTAAACTATTTATTTCCAGGTATTTCCACATGACACGCAGTGCATGGGCAGTCGCGATCGTGACGTCGCTGGCGCTGGGAGCAACGGCGCGGGCCGATATCATCGAGCAGATTCTCGTCAGGGTGAACGGCGACATCCTCACCAAGTCCGATCTCGAGCAGCGTCAGGTCATGGCGCTGCGGCAGCGCGACCCGAACTTTCGTCCGTCTTCCGACGCCGAATTACAGAAGGCGCTCGTCGAGGTCACGCCTTCGGTGATTGTCGATGCCGTTGACGAGCTCCTCCTCGTGCAGCGCGGCCGCGAGCTTGGCTACTCGCTCGGCAACGAGCAGTTCCAGAGCATCCTCGAGAACATCAAGAAAGAGAACAAGCTTGAAACCGACGAACAGTTTCAGGCGGCGCTCAAGCAGGAGGGCATGACGCTCGACGATCTGCGGAAACAGCTCGAGCGGAACCTTCTCGTATCGCGCGTGCAACAAGTCGAGGTGATGAGCAAGATCAGCGTCTCCGAAGACGAAGTGAAGAAGTTCTACGACGAAAACAAGGGCTCGTTCAGTACTCCTCCCCAGATCACTCTTCGCGAGATTCTGATCGCGGTGCCCGAGACCGATAAAGGCATCAATGTCGCGGCAGATGACGAAGCCAAGGCCAAAGCGGAGGCCGTGCGAAAGCGAGCGCTGGCAGGCGAGGCGTTCGACAAACTTGCTTCGGATCTGTCGGACTCAGGGTCGAAAGCCAACGGAGGTCTCATCGGGCCCATCAGCCGCGACGATCTCTCGCCCGACTTCCTGAAGCAGATCCAGGAGATGAAGCCCGGCGAAGTGAGTCCCGTTCTCCGCACGCAGCGTGGCTACCAGTTGATCAAGCTCGAAAGCTCCGTGGGCGCGAAGCAGAAAACACTCGACGAAGCGCGCGCCGAGATCTCGGACAAGATCGCGGGCAACAAGAAGCAAGGCCAGCTCGAACAATATCTCGAACATCTTCGCGCACAGGCGACCATCGACTGGAAGAACGCCGAAATCAAGAAGGCGTTCGAGGTCGGGCTCCAGCAGCGAAAAACGGCTGAACCGTAACCAAGGCACGTGACTTCCGAGGTTTCGCCGGACGAGGCCGCCGACAATCTGGAGTGGTACGCGATCTGGACGCGCTCACGTCACGAGAAGACCGTTCGCGACCAGCTCGAACAGAAAAGCGTCGATGTCTTTCTGCCGACGATTACCAGATGGAGCCGCTGGAAGGATCGCAAGAAGAAGATCGACTGGCCGCTGTTCCCGGGGTACGTGTTCGCCCGATTCAACGTGGACGATCGTCTGCCGATCCTGAAGTGCGAAGGCGTCGTCACGATTGTCGGCACCGACGGGTTCCCGTCGCCGATTCCCACGCGCGAAATCGACGGGATCAGGACGCTGATTGAAAGCGAGCTGTCGTACGATCCATGCCCCCTCATCAAAGAAGGCATGATGGTGGAGGTGAAGCACGGGCCGTTGAAGGGCGTCATCGGCAGGCTCGTGCGCAAAGGCGCGCATGCGCGGTTGATTCTCTCTGTCGACCTCATTGGCCAGGCCGTGAGCGTCGAGGTCGACGCTGCGGATGTGAAGCCTTATTAAGTGCCAAGTGCCAAGTGCCTGCATGATGAAGATAGGTTCCGTGGATCTTGCCTCGCCGCTGGTCGTCTCGCCCATGGCGGGCATGACTGACACGGCCTTTCGCCGGCTCGTCAAACGCCACGGCGGCTGCGGCCTGGTCGTCACCGAGATGGTGAGCAGCGAAGGTCTTGTCCGCGGAATCGATCGGACGCTGGACTTCGCCGAGTACACCGAAGAAGAAAGGCCTGTCGCTATTCAAATCTTCGGCGGAGATCCCGAGCGGATGGCCGATGCCGCTCGCATTGTCGCGAGCATGGGCGCGGACATCGTCGACGTGAACATGGGATGTCCGGTGCCGAAAATTGCGAAGCACCAGGCAGGCTGCAGCCTGATGCGGGAACCGGCGCATGCCGCGACGGTGATTGCGTCAATGGTCAAGGCGGTCAGGATTCCGGTCACGGTCAAGATGCGGAAAGGCTGGGACGAAACCGCGCTCAACGCGCCCGACCTGGCACGGCGCGTCCAGGACGCAGGCGCTTCCGCAATCGCGATTCACGGGCGAACCGGGAAGCAGTCGTACTCGGGCGCTGCCGATTGGGAGTTCGTCGCGGCAATCGCTGAATCGCTCGCGATTCCGGTGTTCGGATCCGGCGACTGCATCGAGCCCGAGCAGATTGTCGAGCGGCTTCGGCAGGGCGTGAGCGGCGTCTTTGTCGGACGCGGTGTGCTGAGGAATCCCTGGGTTCTGGCGCAGGCACAGGACCTTCTCGACGGCCGTGCGCCTCGCGAGGTATCGCTCGAAGAACGTGGCCGTTTCCTGCTCGATTACATCGACCTGCTGCTGCACGAGCGAGTGGATGAAGCCGAAGGCTTCAGACATACGGCACCGGCCGCCGATGCTCCGGCACCCGAATCGTCTCGGCACGATCGTTGGGTCATCAACAAGCTGCGCGCGCTGTGCACCTGGTACACGAAGGGTGTCGACAGCGGCTCGCATCTTCGCATTGCTGTCAACGCGGCCACGTCGTTGGCGCAACTCAGAGCGCTCATCGAAGATTTCTTTCTCGCCGGCGTGACGACTGCATCGGCGACATAAAATCGCTCGATGCGGATTCCCGAACGGGTGCGAGCAATCGAGCTCCCGCAGTTCGACGTCCTCAACGACATCGCCGCGAGCTGGCGCGCCCGGGGCGCCGACGTCATCGGGTTGGGTCAGGCGCTGCCTGGCTTCGCTCCTCCGCCGGTCGCGCTCACTGCGCTAAAGGCCGCGCTGGACGATCCGACGACGCAGATCTACTCGTCAGACGCGGGCATTCCGCAGCTTCGCCACGCGCTCGCCCGCTCGCTTGCGGCGCTTCAAGCGACCGTCGACCCTGAACGCGAAATCATCATCACTGCCGGCGGCAATCAGGCGTTTCATCTTGCCTTGACGACCCTCGTCGATCCTGGTGAGGAGGTGATTCTTCCCGGCCCGTACTTTCTCAATCACGAGATGTCCGTGCAAGCGGTGGGCGCGATTCCTGTGGAAGCGCCAGTGCCCGCCTCGCGTCAGTTCGTGCCCACGTGGGACGCGATCGAGCCTCATGTCACGTTACGTACTCGGGCCGTCGTGCTCGTCTCACCCAGCAACCCTACCGGCGCCATTATTCCTCGCCCGGAGCTGGAGCGAATTGCCGCGGAGTGCGCCGCGCGAGATGTGATCTTGATCGTCGATGAAACCTACATGCGGTTTGTCTACGAAGGCCAACCGTTCACTGCCGCAGCGCTGCCGCACTGGGGAGAACACGTAGTGATCGTCGGCAGCTTTTCCAAAACCCTGGCGATTACCGGCTGGCGGTGTGGATATCTCCTCGCAAACGCGCAGGCGATCTCAGAAGCGATGAAAATACAGGACTGCATGATCATCTGCGCGCCTGTACCCGTGCAACGCGCAGTGGCGGCCGTTCTCGACAAAGATCCTGACTACACGACCGGCTGGCTGCCCGAGCTTCGGCAGCGGCGAGACGCGCTCTTTTCCGGACTATGTCAGATTCAGGGCCTCGAACCTGCACGGCCAGCAGGCGGGTTTTTCATCATGGTCAAATTCGCAGGCTGCACGGACTCGCGCGCACTCGCGCTGGATCTGGTGCAAAAGGAACAACTCGTGACGATTCCTGGTCGGTTCTTCGGACGGAGCGGTGAAGGCTATCTGCGTCTATCGTACGGCGCGGCGACGACAGATCAGCTGCGCGAAGCGTGTCGTCGTCTTGCGCGATACGTCGACCATACTCGCCAGTCGTGGTCACACCTCCAATGACGCTTCACCTGGGCCTTGCGCGCGCTCGAGTGGGACCGGCCGCGGCGTTGATCGAGCCGCCGGCAAGCGTCGCCGCCTGCGAAGAAAACCGGCTGACTCGTGCGCGTCAAGCGCAGACGACGGGACCACCGGAGCTCGCGACGGCGGAGCTGCTGTCGTATCTTGGCCGGACTGAATCGGACATCGGAACGGTCGCCGTCGTCGCCGAGCGCGGTGACGAGTGGTGGCGTGCGCACGGCGCCGCGCGAGCGGCGATTGTCGATGTCGATCCACATCGCGCACATGCGGAGTACGCGCTCGGCGCGTCGGGTTTCGAGGCCGCGGCCGTGCTCGTCTGTGACGCCATGACAGCGGAGGGATACAGCACGTTCGCGCGTCAGAGCTCG
>DASPWV010000016.1:0-5064 GCA_035637635.1 Vicinamibacterales bacterium
TGGTAGGGCGGTCGCACCCGACCTGACCTCCCGTCCGACCCGACCAACCTGACCGACCTGACCGACCCGCCCCCGCCCCTTAGAACTCGTACCTCAACGCAAACTGCATACACCGTCCCGCCTGCGCGTCGCACGTCGCAAGCGTTCCGTCGTAACGACCGAAGCTCGCGAGGTCCGGAGACCCATTCAGCGTGCCGACGTCGAACTTCGGCGTGTTCGTCAGATTGAAGACGTCCCACCGGAAACGCAGACGGTTATCTGCAATGCCGACCGCCCACGATTTGCTGACGCTCGTGTCGATCGTGAAGTAGCCGTCGCCGCGGAACAGATTGCGCAGGCCGACTTCACCCGGCAGCGCACGCCGGAAATAGTTCAGCGCGTCGGTTGGGTTTTCAAATGGACTCGGCCGGTGATCGATCGCGTCCTTCGTCGTTTTGGTAGGCGGCAGCTTGTTTGGATCGACGAGCATCGCGTTGCCCTGAAGGTTCCAGTTCGTGGCCCAGCAGGAACGGCAGTTCTGAACGTTGAACGGAAAGCCGCTCGTCCAGCGCATGAGGCCCGCTACCGACCAGTCGCCGATCAACTGATTCAGCGCGCCGCCGGCGTTGCGGCCCCATCGTTTGCCGTGGCCGAACGGCAGTTCCGCGAGGCCGTTCACGTTGATCTGATGCCGCACGTCGAAGTCCGAGGTGCCGTAGCTCAACTCCGGCTCGAAGGAGTTGATCAGGAACCCTGTGTAGCCGCCGTTGTTGAAGTTACCGAAGGCGCCTCCGCGTTCGACCTGCGATCCCATGTCTTTCGACTCGGACAACGTGTAGTTGACATCGAACTGCGTGCCGTCGGAATAGCGCTTACGCAGCGTCAGCAGCAACCCGTGATAGTTGGAGCGACCGATGGAGCTGACCGCCGCAAGCGAATCGTACTGGTCCGCGAAATACGCATAGGGCCCGAAAATGCTGCATGCCGGGCTGCAGGAGGTATCCATGTCGTACAGCGCGGTGATCCAGTCAGGACCGTTCTGCATGAATGCGCGCGTAACGGCCTGCGTTGCCGTGAGGGTTGCATTGGCGGCCGCGGGGAAGAGATTCTCCCAGTACGCAACCGCGGGCAGCGCGGCATACGCCGCCGCCGCCGAGTTGCCTGTGATGCCCCGCGATTGTGCCGCGTTGATGATCGTTTGCGCGGCGGTGAAGTAGTCCATCCCCGACTTGGTGTCGACGAGGTTCATCGCCATGGCGAGGTCGCGCCGAATGAGCAGGTCGCGGCCGAAGCGGCCGACGTAGCCCCCCTCGATCGAGAAGTTCTTGCTGAGATCCCGGCCCATGATCGCACTCGCCATGTGCGCCGATGGCGTCGTGAGCGTGTCGTCGATGCTCGTGGTGATGATGCCGGCACGCCGCGGCGGCGTCTGCGGGAAGCCCCCTGGCGGCGCTGCTGGAACGGTGGGCGGCAGCGTTTTTACGTCGCGGAACCGCACCGCAGGATTCTCTTCGTACGGCGCGCCAAACGGACTGCTGATCGTCGTCGACATGCCGAACGCGAATCCCTCATCGAAGTTCGTGGCCAGCCCCAGGCCGGCGCGATCGAACACTTTCGTGTAGCCGCCACGAACCACGGTTGCAGGCGTGGGCGTCCACGCGAACGCGATCCGTGGAGCGATGTTGTTCTTGTCCCAGTCGTAGAAGCCCCTCCGGTTGTTCTTGGGACCGGCAAGATCGAACGTTATGATCGGACTCGCGTTGGACGGAATGCCCTTCTTCATGTTCTCGACGCGCTGATCGAACCAGGCGCCCATGCTGATGGTCGGCGCCACCTGGAGGCCGTTCGCTTCGTACGGCGGCGAGTACAGGCTGTAGCGGACGCCGCCAGTGATCGTGAGGCTCGATCCAAGCTGCCAGCTGTCCTGCAGGTAGACCTCGTATTCATCCGATGCGAGAGTACGTGCCACCGGTGTTCCGGGTGCTTGCGCATTGCCCTCGCGGTCGTAATTGGCGCGCTGCGTTGATTGGGAAAGCACGCCCAGAACGTCGAGCCAGGCATCGGCATAGCCCGCTTGCCCCGCCGACGAGACGGCCGGCAGCACCGAGCATTGCGGGACCGTGCAGAAGGCGCTCCCCGGCATGTTTCGCCGGCCGATGCCCGCGACCCATGACGGATTCACCGTGGCGCTCAGATACGCGTTGTCGAATCGGCTCTTCGGGATCCGGCTGAAACGGATGTTGGTGCCGGCCTTGATGCTGTGCGCACCTTTGAACCAGGAGAGATCGTCCACGAAGTTGTAGGTGTCCGGCACGCGCGAGTTGGTGAACGTCGAACCAACGGCATCGAACGGGTCGATAAAGCGGAAGGTGATGTAGTTGCTGTTCGTGCGTCCCTCGTTCGACTCATCGATGCGCGGCAGCCCGGTCCGGAAACTGTTGGTCAAGCTATGCGTCAGCACGGCGTCGTATCCGCCGGCCACACCGAAATTGTTGAAGAGGCGCTGCCGGCGGGGATCCTGTTCCGGAAACTGCGGCGGATCGTTGATGGTGTCGTCCTGCCCGCCGTAGCGTCCGAACAGCTTGTGGTTCTCGGACAGGTTGTAATCGGCGCGGCCGATGAACGTGTAGAACTTGTTCTCGATGGGTGCGGCGAAGCGGTAGGCGGCAATGTTGTTGGTGTCACGGCCGGGATCGTTCGGCGACGGATACTGTTTGAAGTACTGCGCGGCCGCCAGGCTCGGACCAATGCGCAGCGGGTCGAGTGCGGCGATATCGGCCGGCGTCATGCCATACCAGCCAGAAGGCACGCTGTGAGTCCCGGTAAAGCCGCTCACTGTGCCACCGGGACATGCGCTCGCCGTCGCGCAGCGGTACATCAGAACGCCGTCGCGGAACGAATTCGACGGCACGGCTCGCGTCACCGGCAGCTCGCTCCGCGCGCGCAAGCCTTCGAAGTTTCCGAAGAAGAACAGTTTGTTTCGGCGAATCGGTCCGCCGAGCGCTCCGCCGACGATGTCTTTGTCGAGCTTTGGCGCTTTGCTCGGCTGATTGGAGCTGAGCTGTGACAGCTTCAGGAAGTATTCGTTCGACGATGTTGCCGTGCGCCGGAATGTCCAATACCCGGAGCCGTCGAACTGATTGGTGCCGCTGCGGGTGACCAGCGAGACCTGCGGACCGCTGGACCGCCCCATATCCGCGTTGTAGTTGGACGTGCTCACGCGGAATTCCTGCAGCGCTTCTTGCGTGACGCGCACCGCGGAGGTGTACGCCGTCTGATTCTGCGCGTCGTTGACGTCGATGCCGTCGAGCGTGACGTTCTGCTGATCGGCGCGTGCCCCGGCGACGGCACCGTAGCGAGGATCGTTGGCCGCCTGCGCGGTGTTCTGCTGTGGGATGAACACCGCGCCCGGCTGCAGGCTCAAGAGCTGAACGACGTTTTGCGCTTCGATCGGCAGCATCCGAATCTGCTCGCGCGAGATCGCGTTGCCGGTGCTCGCGTCGATCAGATTGATCTGAGAACTTTCGGAGACGACCTGCACGGTTTCTGCAACCGCGCCGAGCTCGAGCACGACATCCTGCTTCGCAGTCGTGTCGGTAGGCAGCGGGACTCGCTCGACCAGGGCGGTCTTGAAGCCGCTCAACTCCACTTTCAGGTTGTACGTGCCTGGCCGTACGCTCGCGAAGCGATAGGCACCGCGATCGTCAGTGACAGTTGTCGAAGTCGCGCCGGTCTGGACGTTGGTGATCGTGACGTTCGCGCCGGGAACCACCTGTTTCTGCGGATCGGTGACTTCGCCGATCAAGGCTGCCGTGCCGGTTTGAGCCGCGGCGGATCCGACGGGTCCGAGGACGATCAGAGCGAGGAGGCTTCCCATCGCCAGCCTCCGCGCCGGCCTCTGCAACACTCTCACTACTCACCTCCCAGAAAAAGCGAACACGCGGTTCGCGCAACAAAGTGCAACGGAGTCTTCATAGACCGCCCGCGACTTGGTGTCAAGCGCTGTTGCAGCGGGACGAACTGCACGTTGTCAGGGACCGCCCCTCTGACGGCGTTCGTGCGCGCGTCAGAAGCGCGTGAGAAGCGCGGGAAGATGCCAACGAGTGCTCGCCTTGCACAAGCTGGCGAGGCGGTCTACCCTGAGGCGTCATGCCGGGGTGTCGGAATCGTGCGGCAGAGGTTGCGCTTTGTCTGCTTATCGCAACCCGTGTCGCGACACTTGGCGCCGATCAGCAGCCGACATTTCGATCCGGTGTCGACCTGGTGACGGTGGACGCGGTGGTCCTCGGCCGCGAAGGCAATCCCATTGCCAATCTTCAAGCCGAAGATTTTGTCGTCAAAGTCGACGGCCGCCCGCGGCGCGTCATGTCGGCGCAGTTCGTCTCGCAGACGGCGCCAGCGTCTCGGCCCAGAACGCTCGCCGCATCGCATTTCACAACGAACGAAGACGCCGACGCCGGCCGCGTCGTCATCGTCGCCGTCGACGAACCGCATATCCGTCGCCTGGAGGGACGCAAAGCGCTCAATGCCGCTGGAGCGTTTATCGACAGACTCGACCCCGCCGATCGAATTGGCGTGACCGGCCTTGCGCGACTCGACACGATCGAGCTCACGCGCGATCGCCTTGCGCTTCGTCGCAAACTCGACACGTTGACCGGTGAGACCGATCCGGTCTTCCTGCAGTTCAACATCGGATTGAGCGAAGCGCTCGCGATCGCCGACGGCAATCGCACGAGGCTCGCGGACGCGGTGTTGCGCGAGTGCGGACGTGCGCTCACGGAGTACCTGAACCCTGCTCGCGCCGCCGATGATGCCGGATCCGGGCGTGATGCCTGCCCCGAGCAGCTCGAGCAGGAGGCGGGCGCCGTGGCGCAGCATGCGCGCACGCAGGCGCGCATTTCCTTGGCGGCTTTGAAGGCGCTGTTGGACAGCCTGAAAGAGATTCAGGGATCGAAAACCGTCGTGCTCTTGTCGGAAGGGTTGGTTGCTGACCCGCGGCTCATCAAGCTTGACGACATCGCGACGGCAGCGCAGGAGGCGCGCGTTACGATTTACGTTCTTCAGCTCGAGGTGCCCACTTTCGAA
>DASPWV010000017.1:0-8330 GCA_035637635.1 Vicinamibacterales bacterium
TCGACGCCCAACTCGCGCCACTCGGCTGCGAGTTCGAGAAGGTGGTGAGCGTGGCCGGCGCGCCGCCGCTCACAGCGTACTTGCGCAGCCGCTGCGCTTCGACGGCTTGCACGACGCCGACCCACTGACCATCCGGGGAAAAGAACGGACTCCCGGGGCTGACCCCCTCACCGAGCGGCTTCCAGTCGAGCTCGCGTATCGACCGGATGAGGATCCCGCCACGGGACGCGGCCGTTCGCTCCGCATTGATTTGGTTTGGAAATACGGCATTACACGCGATGTGCGTCCCGTCCGGTGACAGCGCGATGCGGCTAAGAAAGCTCGAAGTAACGAAGTGTCCGGCGGGCAGTGCGATCGAAAAGCGCATCAGATCGCGTCCACCGGCGGCACGACCCCCACGGAGGGTGAATACGCCCACAGCCGCGGCACCCGCGGCTGCGCCAACAAGCGTGCCGATCGCCGTGCGTCGCGATACGGCGCGAGTGCTGGCGGCTGGGATACTCTCGCGCGCCGGTGCCTCCAACGCATCCTCAATCTCGATGCGCGCGTCGCCGATGTCACGGAGTCGGCGCCTGAGATCTTTCTCGAGACAGCGTCGGATCAGCCGAGTGACACCTGAGGGAACAGCTGCCGGAAGAGCAGTCCAGTGTGGCGCCCTCGTCAACACTGAGGCCAGGGTATCGGACAACGTATCCCCGCCGAACGCCGAACGACCCGCGAGCATCTCGAACAGCACGCAGCCGAACGCCCACACGTCGGTTCTTCGATCAACGGACTGTCCACGCGCCTGCTCCGGGCTCATGTAGGCGGCGGTGCCAAGGATCATCCCAGCTTGGGTCATCGCGGGTGTGGTGATTGTTGGGGACTGCGAGGCGCTCGGTGATGCGACGCCCGTCGGCTCCATTGCCTTCGCTAAGCCGAAGTCCAGGACCTTCACCGTGCCATCAGGTCGCACATGGATGTTCGCGGGTTTCAGATCGCGATGAATGATTCCGTGCTCGTGCGCCGCCTCGAGCGCGTCCGCGATCTGCTTTGCGATCGGCAGCGCCTCATCGAACGGCATAGGGCCGCGCGCGATCCGCTGCGAAAGATCCTCGCCCTCGACCAGTTCCATGACGAGAGCACGGACACCGCCAGATTCTTCAAGGCCGTGAATGTGGGCGACGTTGGGATGATTCAGGGACGCGAGGGTCTGCGCTTCGCGTGTGAGCCGGGCAAGCCGTTCGGGGTCACTCGCAAAGGAGTCCGGCAGGACTTTGATAGCGACGTCGCGATTCAGCCTGGTGTCTCGCGCGCGAAACACTTCGCCCATGCCGCCGACGCCAAGTTGGGCGATGACCTCGTACTGTCCGAGTCGAGTGCCGGGGCTAAGGGCCAAATTGCTGTGTATTATATAGGTGGGACGGCCGACGGACCCGATTACTCTCCATAAACGCCGTTGTGTTTACGTGGCCTACCCAGCTCGGCTCGGAGCGCTATACTTCACTTCGCGCCATGCTCTTCATGGTGATCGAGCATTTCCGCAACGCGGACGCCCAACCAGTGCAGGAGCGTTTCATTCGTCGCGGCAGGATGTTACCGGAAGGGGTCACGTATCACGCAAGCTGGATCGAGCGCGAACGAGCACGGTGCTTCCAGCTGATGGAAGCTGACGGCGCGGCCGCACTGGAACCGTGGATCTCGGCGTGGAGCGACATCGTGGATTTCGAGGTCGTGCCTGTCCTCACGTCGGCGGACTTTTGGACGGCCGCCGCGTCATCGTTCACCGGTGCACGCGCGTCGCGTGATGAACAGGACCTACGCGATCTCGAACAGGGCCTCGCTCGTGCGTGGCTTCAGCGCGATCGTGCGTTCCTGGACCTCGTTCTCGCGCCCGAATGGACGGTCACGCAGGCGGACGGGACGATCCTTAGCCGCAGCACCGTCCTCGGTGAATTCTTCGATGCGGTCAGGTTCGACACGAATGTCATCGACGACGTCGCGGTGACGCTGTTCGGGGACACTGCCGTCGTGCGCGGCCGGACGAGCGTTGGCGCGACCTTTAACGGCGTTCCTGTCAGCGCCCGCATTCGATTCACAGACGTGTTCATCAAGCGAAAGCAGCAGTGGCAGGTGGTCGCGTCGCACGCGAGTTCGCTGGCTACGCGATAGCCGCCCAGTTCGTCCCAGCGTCTCGCGATGAGCCACACGGCCGACTCGCGGTGTTGCTGATCTCCCGCTCACGCGCGCCCTCGCGCTCGGTGTATCGTGACCCGCGTGTGCCGCAGGAGAGCGGTACGCGTCAGGCGGGCAATCGGTTCGGTCCAATCTCAACGTGACGTATTCAATCGCGGAACGCGTCGTGGGCTGCTTCAAGGGCATCGCGACGGGCGATGCCATCGGCAAACAGACGGAGATGTTGTCGCGCAAGGACATTCTCCGTTGGTATCGACACGGTATCGGCGGCTTCGAAGGCACTCCGAACGCGATCATTCCCCGATACGCCGGCAATTCGAAACGGGAGTGGCGGATCGGCGAAACGACGGACGACACCGAGCGGACGCTCGCCGTTGCCCGTGCCATCCTCCGCGACCGGACGGCGTCGCACGTTGGTGTCGGCCGGGAAATGTTGGACTGCACGAAATGTGTGCACCCGGGTGTCAAGTCGCTATGGGAATTTCATCAGGCGGGTGATCCCACACGAACATCACAGATCCACGACGGGTGTGGAGCAGCGATTCGCGTCGCGCCGGTGGGCGTCTTCTTTAGGTCGGACTCTTTGGACCAACTCGTGAACGGCGCCCGTGAGGCATCAATTTCTACCCACGGCGGTCCACTCGCCATCGCCGCCGCGGCCGCGACCGCTGCGGCGGTTTCAGCGGCCATTGATGGTGCGCCTTCGAGTCGGGTTCTGGAGTTGGCCGAGCGGGCGGCGGTGCGGGCCGAGAACCAGTGGTCGGGCGGCGCTGACCCGGCCTTCGCGAACGCGATTCGCGTCATCCACGATCGCCTCGCGTCGTTACCTGTACGTCGAGCTGCGCACGTGGCCACGCACTGCTTTCCGAATCAGCCGCTGACCATCGTACCGTTGGCGTTGGGACTCGCCACTGTCATGCGTTCGGCGGAAGATGCCATTCTCCTGGCGGCGAATGTTGGCGGCGACAGCGATTCAGTGGCCTCCATTGCTGGGGCGATTCTCGGCGCCATGTATCCGAATACCGTGAATCAACAGTGGTTCGAAATCGTCGAGCGCGTGAACGACCACAATCTGGCGGCAGTTGCCAACGAGCTTGCCGGCCTCCGACGCTGATGTCGACAATCCATGCCGCCTAACCGCTTGTGTGACAGGTATATTTCGAGGCACAGAAACAGGCGAGCGGATGCGGTTACCGCGCCGACGTCACGCTCGCCTGCCACCATATCGTCGCATTCTCCATCGCGCTACGAAGTTACATTTTCGCAGGCAACTCAGGCGCCTGAGGATTTAGGTGCTGAGGCCTTACCGCGGGGTGGCGCCTTTATGCCAATGACAACATCGGTAATGTCGATATAGGCCGCCTTAGCTCCCAACTTGAAATCGACTGCCGCTTCGTGAATCTCTTCGAGGCTATCTGCCTCGATAATAGTGATCTGGTCGTAGCGGCCATCCACACCAGTACAAACCATGTGAGTGAGTTTGTCTGAATACTTCGCCAGCTCCTCCACATGGGGGGCCGAAACCTTGTGAATGCCTTCCCGTCCCAAGGCGAAGTATTCCTTATTGATTTTCATGAAGAGCAAGCCAAGGTACTTGTTTTTCTTGCCGATGGTATGCATGGGGTAACTCCCTTCAGCTTCATGGATGTGACTGTCCTGTGGATACCGCGATTGGATGGCTCAGTCGATTCCTCCGGCTTTTGGAATCTCTCTTGAACGCCCTTCTACACAACGCATACGCGCTGGTCAAGTGATCCATAAACTTCCGCCTCCCGCAACTGCGGATCGCTTCCCACCGGCGTCACCGCCACCTTCCACATGGCGGCGATGCAGGTGGCGACCGCTGCACCAGTAGGACGAAGAACCATCAGCCTCTCGTTCCTCGAGCCCATTCCCCATCCGCGCGAAGAACGCGAAGGCACGCTCATGCACGTTCTCCGATCGCAGTGTTCACGAGCGCCTGAGCCTCGCTCACCAGAGCGTCCAGGTGCGTCGCGCCCTTGAAGCTCTCCGCGTAGATCTTGTAGATGTTCTCTGTGCCCGAGGGGCGGGCCGCGAACCAGCCGCTCGCCGTTACGATCTTCAGACCGCCGATCGCCGCCCTATTACCGGGCGCTGTGGTCAGCTTGGCAGTGATTTGCTCGCCCGCGAGCGTCTGTTCCTTGACATCGTCCGGCGACAGCTTCTGCAGTCGGGCCCTTTGCTCCGGCGTGGCCGGCGCGTCGATACGCGTGTAATAGGAGGTGCCGAACTCCGCTTCGACCTCTTTGTAGTGTTCCCCCGGATCCTTCCCTGTGCGAGCAGTGATTTCGGCCGCGAGCAGGTCCATGATCGGGCCATCTTTGTCGGTAGTCCACACGGTGCCGTCGCGTCTGAGGAAGCTGGCCCCAGCGCTTTCCTCGCCGCCGAAGCAACACGAGCCGTCGAACAGGCCGGGCACAAACCACTTGAAGCCCACCGGCACTTCGTAGAGGCGGCGACCGAGTTTTTCGACAACCCGATCGATGAGACTGCTGCTGACGAGCGTCTTGCCGACCACGACACGGCCTGGCCACTGTGGGCGGTGCGTGAGGAGGTAGCGAATGGCGACCGCCAGGTAGTGGTTCGGGTTCATCAGTCCTGTCGAGCGCGTCACGATGCCGTGTCGATCGGCGTCGGGATCGTTGGCGAATGCGACTCGGAACCGATCTTTCAGCTCGACGAGGCGCGCCATCGCGTACGGACTCGAAGGATCCATGCGGATCTTGCCGTCGTGATCCACCGTCATGAACGAGAAGGTCGGATCGATCGCTGGATTGACGACGGTGATGTTGGTTTTGTAGATGGAGTTGATCGGCTCCCAGTACGGCCGCGCCGCGCCACCGAGTGGGTCCACGCCCAGTGTGAGGCCAGCGGCACGGATCGCGTCCATGTCCACGACGTTTTTCAGATCCTCGACATACTGGAGGACAAAGTCCTGCTGGTGAGTCGTCGCCTCTTTGATGGCCGTCGTGAACGGCACGCGTTTCACGCCAGCAAGACCGGCCCGCAGCAACGCGTTCGCGCGGGTCTGAACCCACACGGTCACATCGATGTCTGCCGGTCCGCCATGCGGCGGGTTGTACTTGAACCCGCCATCGTCCGGCGGATTGTGAGAGGGCGTGATCACGATGCCGTCCGCGAGGTGCGCCTTGAGACCGCGGTTGTTCGTGAGGATTGCCCATGAGATGACAGGCGTTGGCGTGACGCCCGCGTCACGCTGGATCACGGTCTCGACGCCGTTTGCCGCCAGCACTTCGAGGGCGGTGCGCTGGGCGGGCTCGGACAGCGCGTGTGTGTCCTTGCCCATATAGAGGGGGCCGTCGACGCCTTGCGCGCGCCGGTAGTCGCAGATTGCCTGCGTGATCGCCGCGATGTGGCTATCGGTGAACGAGCCCTGAAACGGCGAGCCGCGGTGCCCGCTGGTGCCGAAGCTCACGAGCTGACTCGGGTCGTCGATGTCGGGCTTGCGCTCGTCATATGCTCGTTCGAGCCGAGCCAGATCGACGAGGATCGCCTTCGGAGCGGGCTTGCCCGCGAGCGGCGAGATCGTCCCGCGTTTGTTCGTTCCTCCGGCCACGGTCTTTTCCACGACGACATTCTCCACGACTACCGCTGATCCCTGCACCTTCGGATGCGCATCGAGGTCAGACACATCACTGCTGGGTTCAGGAGAAGCCGATGGCGGCCGAATAAAGTGGAGCACGCCGGTACACTGATGGTCGTGAACGCAACACCGTAATCGACGAATAGCCAGCGCGTTCGAACAAACCCGTCAATCTCGACTGGCTCACCGGATATGGCAGCCATCGACTGGCGTGGCTCGTATCGTATTCGACGATGAGAAAGCGGCGCCGCGATTTCATGTGACGTTCGCATACTGAAATGAACGCCGCCTGGTCCTCGACATAGTGCAGCGAGTTGGCCATGAGAATGCCATCGAGACCGGCGAATGGCCACGTCTGGCTTGTGAAATCTCCATGGTGTGTCGTGATGCGGACACCCTTATGCGCCGCAGGGATCCTTCGGAGGATCCCCGCGTCGCGATCTATGGCGTGAATGGCGCTTCCCGAGGCCAGCAGATCCGCGAGCGCGAGGGTGAACGTGCCATCCCCGCATCCGAGATCGGCCCACAGTGTCGGGCCGAGCGCTTCGACGTGGCTGTCGGCGAGCATGTCGATTGCGTCGCGCAGCCTCATGAAGGCATCTTCACCCCTCAATTCACTTGTGTTGAGAATCGTAGCATCGAGGTGATTCGATTGTCTGGGCCGAAATTGGCATTGTTCGAGCTTCTTGACGCCGTTGGCGCTCCGAACAAGTGAGCTTCGGGTTTAGTGGGGACTACTGCGGCACGACGTTGGTAGCGAGAATGCGCGGATCGCCATAGCTGGCTGCGCCTATCGACGTAGAATGTCCACGGGAATGCCCTGTCGCGTGATCAAGGAGAAGCAACCATGAAGTTCAACACAGCGTCTCTGGCCGGCTTGTTGTGTGTTTTAGCAATTGGACTGAGCGCTCAGCAGCCTAACGCACAGCAGACGCCGGAGCAGCGAGCCGCGGCCGCCGCCGCGCGAGCCGAGAGGCTGGCTGCCCCGACGCCGATCGAAGCGGTGGATTCTGTGTGGATTGAAGAGTTGACCTACATGGAAGTGCGCGATGCGATCAAGGCGGGAAAAACCAATGCGCTCGTTCTCACCGGCGGCATCGAGCAAAACGGGCCGTGGATCCCCACCGGTAAGCACAACTACATCTTGCAAGGGATCGGAGAACTGATGGCTCGCAAGATGGGCGATGCGTTGATTGCGCCGATCGTGACATTGGAACCGGGAGACCCGAACAAGGTTGACCCGGTCGAAGAAGCTGGGACCGTATTCTTGTCGGCCGCGACATACAAAGCGCTGCTGTCCGACATGGCTGACAGCCTCAGAAGCCAGGGGTTCAAGCACATTTTCCTGCTGGGAGACAGTGGCGGAAATATCCAGCCGATGCAGGAAGTGGCAGAGGCGCTGAATGCCAAGTGGGGAGGGAAAGGCGCCATTGCCCATGCCGTCACCGAGTTTTACGCGAACGACGAGGCACGAAAAGTCGTCAAGAGCGTCGGCATTGATGAAAAAAGCACCACTCTCGATGGCATCCACGATGAATACTTCATCAGCGCAGAAATGATGGCCTGGGATCCGAAGGGGATCCGCTACGAACAGCGCGCCAAAGCGAACAAGTTGACCATCAACGGCATCAGTCTGGCGGACAAAGAGAAAGTGATTCAGCACGGCAAGATGATTTACGAGAGGAAGGCTGACATTGGCGTCGCGGCCATGCGCAAGGCGATGCAACAAGCGCGACCCAGCCAGTGAATAGCTCTGGGTTGCGCCAGTCTCGCATGACAGGCGGGCCGCCCCAACTCCGATCGGCCACGGTGAATAGCGCCCAGCCGGCCAGCGCCATCGACGTTTATCCTGCAGCCCGATTGGGCCGCTATCGATGGGTCATCTGTTTTCTGTTGTTCATCATTACCGTGGACAACTACATGGACCGCCAGCTGCTGTCGATTGCCGCTCCAGTCCTCGCAGCTCAATACCACTTCAGTAATACAGACATTGCCCTCATTGCGAATGCGTTTCTCGCGGCCTATACCGTTGGCCAACTGTTCGCCGGGCTGTTTGTCGATCGCGTCGGGGCGCGAAGAGGAATGACGCTCGCCGTCGTGGTGTGGGGCCTGGTGACCGGGCTGATGGCCTTTGGCCGAAGCGTCGCGCAATTCAGCATCTTTCGGTTCTTGCTTGGCCTCGCCGAGTCCGTCAACTTTCCAGCCGGAACGAAAGTGTGCGCCGAATGGTTTCCGCCGAATGAACGTGCCACTGCCGTCGGCATTTTTCAAAGCGGTTCTGCAGTGGGCGCGATGATCACACCGGCTGTTGCCGCCTATGCGATCACACGCTTCGGATGGCAGACGGCCTTCGTCGTCCTCGCCGTACCGGGTTTCATCTGGGTCCCGTTCTGGCTCGCGTCATACAGGCCAGTGGAAACCCATCCGCGACTCGACGAACGGGAGCGTGTCCACATCCTGGCGCATCGCGGAGAGCAGGCTGCGCTGGCTCCGGAACAGAGAGTCGGATGGTCCTTCTTTCTCAGGCACA
>DASPWV010000018.1:0-3312 GCA_035637635.1 Vicinamibacterales bacterium
TTCGAGTCGACATTCTGGTGTGAGGACCTGGGCAGCTACGCGCTCGCGCTCGACGGCGACAAGCAGCCGTGCCGAGTGCGGTCGTCGAATCCGGGGCACTGCCTGTTTACCGGCATCGTTCAAGGTGAGCGCGCCCGGCGCGTCGCGGCAACGCTGATGTCGAGCGCGTCATTCAGCGGCTGGGGCGTTCGGACCATCGCGGACCATGAGGCGCGGTACAACCCGATGGCGTATCACAACGGATCGGTCTGGCCGCACGACAACGCCATCGTCGCGGCAGGACTTGCACGATGCGGTTTGACCGATGACGCCAATCGCATCCTCACCGCCATTTTTGATTTGAGCCAGGCAATGGATCTGCACCGGTTGCCGGAACTGATTTGCGGGTTCAGCCGTCGCGGCGGCGAGTTTCCGACACTCTATCCGGTTGCCTGCGCGCCCCAGGCGTGGGCCGCGGCTGCGGTCTATCTCCTGCTCGAGGCATGCCTCGGCCTGCGCGTCGCGGCAACCGCGCGGAGGGTGTCATTCGCGCGCGCGATCCTGCCGCAATCCATCGATTGGCTGCGAATCACCAATCTCGCGGTCAACGACGCGCGCGTCGATTTGCTCATCGAGCGCCACCCGCATGATGTGGGCGTGACGGTGCTGAAGCGCGAAGGCGAGGTGGAGATTACGGTCGTCAAGTAGGCGTGCCGTGGGCCTCGTGTGTTGACGCGTACCTCGGTGGGCGTTCCGCAAGCCTCCGCGGACCCCCACCGCAGCCCTCGGCTACGCGCCCACGGTAGGCCCACGCGAAGCGCCTACCGCAGGCCTCCGCAGCGCCTAGAACCCGGCGACGTTCAAGCGTCCGCCGGTGACTGTCTTGCCCGCAAGCGACGGCGTGGGCACGGTAGAAGACAGAATCGCGTTCTTGATTTGCTGCGCGCTGGCGCCCGGATGCGTCGACGCATACAACGCGGCCGCGCCGGTGACGTGCGGCGTCGCCATCGAGGTGCCGCTGTACGACGCCCAACTCCACCCGCCGCTTTTCGTTGGAACCGTCGAGTAGATCCCCGAACCCGGTGCGCCGAGATCCACGTTGGTGGCTCCGTAATTCGAGAAAGATGCCTTGCCGCCGCTGCTCGTAATCGCAGCCACAGCAATCACGCAGTCGTACGATTTGCCGTTCGAGGTGCACGAGTAGTTCGATGGATAGTTGGCCGTCGTGTCGTTGTTGTCGCCGACACCGTCGCGCCCGCCGTTGCCGGCCGCCGCCACGAACAGGATGTTCTCGTCGCCCCCGCGGTTGATCGCGTCGAGCAGGGCCTGCGAAAAGCCACCCCCGCCCCACGAGTTGTTCGTCGCGACGATGTTCAACCCATGCAGATGTTTCAGGTCAGTGATGTAGTCGACGGCCTTCACCGCGTTCGCCGTCGTTCCTCCCTGCCGCCCGAGGAACTTCGTGGAGATCATCGTGACGTTCCAATTGACGCCCGCCACTCCGATACCGTTCGAACCGCTTGCGCCGATCGTGCCCGCAACATGAGTCGCGTGATCGTCTTGAGACCCGTCGAACACCGTATTGTCGTCGCGATCGAAATCCCAGCCGTGCACGTCGTCGATGTAGCCGTTGCCGTCATTGTCGATGCCGTCAACAGGATCAAACGCGTTCGTCCACACATTGAGGTACAAATCCGGATGATCGAAGCCGATGCCTTCATCGATCACGCCGACGTACACGGATGCCAGACCGACATGGCCCGCGGCCCAAGCTCGATCGGCCTGGCTGCCGAACGCGTTGAGAGGTCCGGTCCACCCTGCCTGGGCCGGCCCATACACTCCCCACAGCGATCCGTCCGCATAGTAAGGGTCGCTCGTCGTCGCTTGATGCTCGTAAATCCAGTTCGGTTCAGCGAATTCCACCGCTCGCTCGGCCTGCAAGCCACGCGCGGCCGCAGCGACTTCGAGTCCTGGAGGGATGCGAAGCAGCTCGAGATCTCCTTTGCCGTCCCTTCGCCGATTTGCGGCGGCGATCACTTCTTCGCGTTGCCCATTCACGCGCGCACGCGCGTTCGCCCGCTCCTGAGGAGTCGAGTCGGCGCGGAACTGGACGAGAACCTGATTCGCAACGAAACGCGGCTCGTCAGCCTGCGACTGCGCGCCGCTCGTTACCGAGAAGAGCCCGGCCGCCGCTCCGGCTGCCAGCAGTGACCATATGGAGAGAATTCGCAACTTCATAAACCTCTTTCCAGGGTGAGGGGCAGGTCAGCCATTCAACACTACCAATCGCAGCTCAACCGGTCAACATCGCTGCGCCTAAGATGTGCATTTGTGATTACTGCCTGACTTCTTACCCCTTGACCCTATCCAGACATACGGGCGCTTCCCTCGGCTGTTCGTTCGCCGAGCCGATTTAACGCAGTCGAAACTGCGGATCGTGGCGAGTACGCGTCATCGAATAGAGAGGGTGCCGCGCTCGACGCCCGCTGATGCGTTTCAGGCATAATGAGCACGGCCTTTCCCTTGGTAACTTGATGATTTGCCCTAAGTGCGGCGGCAACACTTCCGCATCATCCGGCCCATGCCCGGTGTGCGGCGCCGCAACGGACCCTGCGGAAGGTCCTACCGTCGCAGCCGCACTTCTGACGCCGCCCCCCGATTCGCAAGAGTTTGACGCAGCCACAATCGCGGACCCTGAAGTCACACGGCTTCTGGATCCCGCGAGGGTTCGCCACCGAACCGACAAAGGCCCCTACGAGCGTCCGCTTCAGCCGGGTCAGTCGTTTGGAACTCGCTACACGATCGTGCGGCAGCTCGGCGCCGGCGGCATGGGCGCCGTGTATCAGGCATGGGATCAGGAGCTGAGCGTCGTCGTCGCGCTGAAGGTGATCCGCCCGGAAATCTCGAGAGACCCATTTCTCGGCGCCGAGATGGCGCGCAGATTCAAGCGCGAGCTGCTCCTGGCGCGCGAAGTCACGCACAAGAACGTCGTCCGCATTCACGACCTGGGTGAGATCGAGGGCATCAAGTACATCACGATGTCGTATGTCGCAGGCGCCGACCTCGCGAGTGTTCTGCGCAAAGAGGCCAAGCTGCCGGTCCCGCGGGCGTTGCGCATTGCGAAAGACATCGCAGCGGGACTTCTGGCCGCGCACGACGCCGGAGTGGTGCATCGCGATCTCAAACCCGCAAACATCATGGTCGACGCCGAGGATACGGCGCAGATCATGGACTTCGGCATCGCGCGTTCCACCGCTCGATCGGGACCGGACCAGGGTGGTGCGGCGATCTCGGGGACGACGTATACCGACTGGCGTCGCGACATTTCTCAAA
>DASPWV010000019.1:0-1539 GCA_035637635.1 Vicinamibacterales bacterium
CGATGTCCCCACCCGATCGTGTCGACCCCGGGGACGAGGCCCATCCAGCTGGCGGAAAGAATGAAGATGAACACCGTCGCGAAGAACCAGAACGTGCGCTTGACCAGCTGCGGGCCGATGATGCGTTCCAGAAAGTCGTACAGACTACCGACGAGCCATTCCAGGAGATTCTGGGCGCCGCTCGGCACACGCTTCATGTCGCGTGTCGCGATCCGCGCAAACATGATCAACGCCACCGCCACGATCCAGCTCACGGCCATGGAATTCGTGATCGGGAAGCCGAAGGGGCTGGCGATTTCCACCGCCTTTTGAGACACGCTGTGTTCCTCTGGTTTCGCGCTCGCCGCCAGTGCGGACTTCATCGTTGCTGCTTCGCTCTGCGCGAACGTCGAGCCGGCACCCGGGCCCATGAGTGGCGCGCCAAGGGCGAGCGCCGCGACGAGACCAATGGCGAGCCGTCTCCCGCCCGGGGTGAAGCGCAGGTCAGTCGTTTGCGTTTGGCTGTTCGGCATCGCCGCTCTCACGACTCATACCCGGCAACAGGCGTGCCAAAGCTGCGACCGCTGCGCATGTGCTGCGGAGACAATCACTTCCGCGACGACTGATCCGGAGGGACCGGAGTGTACCGGCGCCATCCTGCTAGCCCGCCACCATGTGCCCACCGGCTGGCATTCGCGCTCATGTAGATGCGGCGATCTCGTTGGCCAGTGGGCGGCCCGCGGCAAAGTCCGAGATGCTTCGCAGCGTCGTGTCCAGAATCGTCCCCAGAGCCTCGCGCGTGAAGAATGCCTGATGCCCGGTCACGATCACGTTCGGGAAAGAGACGAGGCGCTGGATCACGTCGTCCGGAATCACGGTGCTCGACAGATCCTTGAAGAAGAGGCTGGCCTCCTGTTCGTACACGTCGATCGCTATCCCGCCGAGCTGGCCGGACTTGAGCGCTTCGATCACCGCCTCGGTGTCGACCAGACCGCCACGGCTCGTATTGATCAGCAGCGCCCCGCGCTTCACCCTGGCGAGCGTTCGAGCATTGACGATGTGATGGGTCTGCGGCGTCAGGGGACAGTGCAGAGAGATGATGTCCGCCTCGGCTTGAATCTCGTCGGCCTCGGCGTACCGGCCGCCGAGTTTTTCGAACTCGGGCGAGTGATGGACGTCGAATCCCAGCAGCTCACAGCCGAACCCGGCCATGATGCGGGCAAAGATGATTCCGATCTTCCCCGTGCCGATCACGGCCACCGTGCGACCGACGAGATCGAAACCCATGAGACCGTCGAGCTCGAAATTCCCCTCGCGCGTACGATTGTAGGCCCGCGGAATCTTGCGATTCAGCGCGAGCAGCAAGCCGACGGCGAACTCGGCCACGGAGTTCGAAGAATAGTCGACGACGCGCACGACCTTGACGCCGAGCTCGCGCGCCGCCCCCAGGTCGATATGATTGAAGCCCGTCGAACGCGTCGCGACGAGCTTCGTCCCGCCGGCGGCCATCAGTTTCAATACATCACGGTCGACGACATCGTTGACGACGACGCTGACGAC
>DASPWV010000020.1:0-5145 GCA_035637635.1 Vicinamibacterales bacterium
GATAGCCGCAGATAGCCGCAGATGGCCGCAGATAGCCACAGATGGACCGCAGATAGCCACAGATGGCCGCAGACAGCCGCAGAGGGCCGCAGATAAACGCAGATAGTCACAGATAGAAATTTCTATCTATGGCTTATCTGCGACGATCCGCGGCTGCGCGCCTTGCGTGCGGCGATTACGGTGTGCCGCGGAACACTGTCCGCAACACGAAATACTCGTCGGCTACGGTCCCCAGGAACAGTCGTATCTCGTAGATCCCGCCGGCGGTGACGGAATGACGCAGCTGATCTGCGGGCCTGGTCCAACGTCCCAGAAGTCTGCGCCCGGCACGATGTACATCTCTGCCGAGGCCATCAAACGCGCGTCGCCCGATTCAGGTGTGAGCACGGCCTCCAGCGTTCCGGCCGACGGCGCGGTGACGAGGTAGGACCGGCAGCGACCCCCGCTCGAGACGCAGGTCGAATCCGGCAGCGTGAACTGAAAACGGACGACGTCTCCGATCCCGATCGGTACGAGGTTGGCCGGCGGGCGTGTGGGTGCCGGCGTGGGGACCGGCGTCTGCATCCCGGTTGACGGCGAGGGTTTGGTGGGCGAGTCGCAGCCCGCCCCGTTCAAGGCGGAGCAGATGACCAACGACAATGCCACCCAGTTTCTGGTGCGGTCCATACCAGCGTCTCCTCTCGAGGATTGCACGCGCGCGACTGTGGTCATTACGGACAGATGTCGACGCCGTTGGACTGAAAGACATTCTCATTGAAACTGTTGCCGTCGAATGGCCCCTTGATGCCGCAGGCATTCATGCCGATACGGTTCTCCACCAACGAGTTGCCGATTGCCGAACCTGTGGCGGTGACGAGAAACTCGACGCCGGCAGGATTGTAGGTGATCGTGTTCTCAGCAATCAGATTGCCCGTCGCAAAGACGTTGACCCGAATGCCCGCGAGAGTGCTGTCCGAAATAATGTTCTCTTTGATGGTATTGTCGACGCCGGCGAAGATCAGGATGCCTACTCGATTACGCCCGAACGAGTTTTCCTTGATGACGTTGTCCGTGACGCCGCCTCGCAGCATGACTGCCCTGATCGTGCTGTCCAGGAACGTGTTCTCCTTGATCGTGTTGCCGATGCTGCCGGCTTGAAGGTCGATCCCTTCCCCGTTCCCGCTGAGTTCGTTGTCTTTGATGACGACGTCGCTCGAATTCATCACGCGCACTGCGGTCTGAAAGTTCTTGACGATGCCTCCGACGATCGACACGTGAGTTCGTCCGATGACGCTGATGCCCAAGCCACCCGCCGCCGTGCCGGACCCCGCGATCGTGTAACCATTCAGGCTGATTCGGATTCCGTCGGCGCCCACGACAAGGCCGTTGCCGGCGCAGCTCAGGTCGTGATCGAGTCGTAGATTCGACAGGATGGTTGCTCCGCAGAGATTGTCTGTCGCCTGTGCTGCAGGGGCAAGGAGCGCCAAGAGGCACACCAGGACGCATGCGGAGATGCGACACCAGAAGGAAAGCGGGCGGATGTTCTGCGTGCGGTCCATACATGTCTCCTCCGTGTTAGCGAATCGTCACAGGCGCGACAGTGTGGTTCCCGTGGGTCCGATGCGCAACGGGCAAGAGCGCGCACTCTCAATCGCCCGCTAATGCCCGCCAGGTGACGAATCGCATTGGCTCCGCCGCAAATCGCGCTAGACTGCGGATCCTCCAATCGGCGGGCCGTTTCCCAGCCAACGACGGAAGGCGGATGTGGCAGAGGATGCAGTCGGCGTGGCAAATCAGCCCGATGGCTCGGTGGCCGCGAACGCACGCCTCGATTCGTGGAAGGAAATTGCCGCGTATCTGAAGCGTGACGTCACCACTGTCCGGCGGTGGGAAAAGCGCGAAGGCTTGCCCGTCCACCGCCACCAGCACGAGCGACGAGATTCGGTGTATGCGTATATCGCCGAAGTCGATGCGTGGTGGCAGGACCGATCGAACCACCTCGCCCAGAATGGCGCCGTCGACACTGCGCCCCGAGGTATGCCGGACCATGAGCCGCAAGGCTTGCCACCTGTTGCCGAAAGCGCGCGACGACTGCAGAGCGACCGGCGTGCAGCGCTCGCTCGGGTGCTGGCTCTCACCTTTTTCGTCACCACGTTGGCGTTGGCTGCGTTTATCGTCTTTCTCTATTTGCGAACGACCCCGCAGAACGACCGGGAATTCCGCTTGTCCGTGCTGCCTCCCGAGGAGACGAGTTTTGGTACGGTGAGCCTCTCACCGGATGGCCGTCAGCTGGCGTTCACGGCCGCGCCGCGATCGGGCTCGGGTGGCACAACGCTTCTGTGGGTGAGGCCGGTCGACGATGCAGCAGCCCGATCGCTGCCGGACACTGAGAACGCGGCATTCCCTTTCTGGTCGCCGGCAAGCGATGCTCTGGGATTCTTTGCGAATGGCAAGCTCTGGACGATTGCGATTGACGGTGGAAGCCCGCGCGCCGTGTGTGACGCCCCCCACGCGCGAGGGGGCACGTGGAATGGCGACGGCATCATCGTGTTCGCTCCCGATCGTGAGGGCGCGCTCTTTCGCGTCGCCGCCACAGGTGGAGCGACGGCCCCGGTCACAACCGTGGCACGTCCGAACGAACGGGGTCACGTCTGGCCCGAGTTCCTGCCCGATGGAAACCACTTTCTCTACCTCGCTGACAGCAATGTCCCCGAACACCACCGTGTGTTCGTCGGCGCGCTCAACGGCCAGGGACGGAAGGCAGTCGTCGATCTCGCCTCCTCCAATGCCGCGTATGGAGCGAACGGGTATCTGTTCTTCGCGCGAGAGCGCCAACTGCTGGCGCAACCCTTCGACGCGATCCATCTGACCGGCACCGGCGAAGCGGTTACGGTGATCGACAGGGTGCATCAGCCGCTGGGGATGGATCACAAGATGGATTTTTCCGTGTCGGCAAGCGGTCCGCTGGTTTACCGCACGATGCAGAGTCCAGCCACGCGCCTTGTCTGGCGCGATCGTGCGCAGCGGTTGTCGGCATTGGTCGGCACGCCTGCGGAGTACTACGAGCCCGTGTTGTCCCCCGATGAAGCCCGAGTCGCCGTTGGTTTATTCGATCCGCGTCCGTCGAAACGTTTTGGCTATGGTGTCGTCGGCGTGCGGTCCGACATCTGGGTGGTGGATCGGGCGACTGGCGCCGCTTCGCAGTTCACATCCGACCCGGCGGCCGACTGGGGACCAGTCTGGTCCCCCGATGGACGGCGCATGGTGTTTTCGTCGAATCGACGTGGCACTCTGGAGCTTTACCAAAAGGAAACAGCCAGCGCCGACGCGCCCGAGGAACTGCTGCTCCCCGCGAAAGGCACGAATCCGGTCGCCCAATCGTGGTCACGAGACGGGTCGTTTCTCCTCTACTCGGCGTTCGATCCGAAAACGCACATGGATCTCTGGCTGCTTCGGATGCTCGAGGCTCGCACGTCCGTGCCCTTGCTGCACAGCGAGTTCAACGAAGAACAGGGACAGATCTCGCCTGACGGCCGCTGGTTTTCCTATACCTCCAACGAATCCGGCCGCGCCGAGGTGTGGGTGCAAAGTTTTCCGCCAGCGAACGTCAAGTGGCAGATTTCGAGCAGCGGCGGAGGCGACGCACGATGGCGACCCGACGGGAAGGAGCTGTTCTACATCGGCGACGACCGCCGATTGATGGCGGTCCCGGTGAAGACGAGCGCGACGTTCGAGCACGGGCCCGCGGTGCCGCTGTTCGATACTGGTGTGCCGCCCCACTGGTACGAAGCGAGAAATCTCTACGATGTGAGCCGCGACGGGCGGTTGCTCTTCATGACGCCCGTTGAAGACGATCGATCCTCACCGTTCACGATTGTTCTGAATTGGGCGGCCGGGCAGCGCAGATAATCCAACCGCACAGTTCGCTCGAGTGGTCATTCCAAGTGCTCGCTGATCCGCTGCAAACGAGCACAAATGGAGAGGAGTTTGAGCGGATGGATACTCGAGTCAAGTGAATTGAAGGATTAAACGACGGTGCGCGCGACAATCCGTCACACGGCGACCGCGTTTACGACCGGCGCCGCCATCGCGCTCGTGGTCGACGCGCTGCTGCAACTTCTCACCAACGCCATCCGCGTCAGCGGGGTCACCGGCCCCCCATGGTATGCGCGACTCGCGGAAGACAGCGTCTGGATCGCGCTTGGCCTCGTGCTCTGGCTGGCTTCGCCGCTCCTCGGCGAGTGGATCGACCACGTCGTTCCGCACGCGCACGTGCCGCGCCGGACTGTCTGGGAGCTCGTCGGGCTTGGACTGCTGACGCTTCCGCCGGGTCACATCCTCGGGCAATGGATTGTGCTCGCCATGCAGCTCACGATTGCCGACGCGTGGGGATCGGAAGGCCGCATTTTTTTGTCCAGCGCGTATTACGGAAGTGTGTTGCTCGCAATCACCCCCTGGATGGCCGCGGGCGCGATCTTGCGCGCGTGGGCCCACCACATGGTGGTGGACTGACGGCGTTTCTGCTACATTCCGGAGGCGGATCCTCGCGGCGGGGCTGACGGCCTTCGCCAAGGCTACGGCCGTCCGCCATAGCTTTAGCGACGGCGGAAGCCCCGCCACGATTCGAGCCCACGTCGGGGCTGCAGCCCCGCCACTATACGGGAGGTCAGCCGTGCCGACACGCAGGGTGCTCTCCGTTCTCTTCTCCTGTCTCTTGACCACGCTGGGAACCACCGCATCAGCGCAAAACGTCGGCGGAAGCATTCAAGGTGTCGTCAACGATGCGACTGGCGCTGCGCTTCCCGGCGTCACGATCGTGCTTCGCAACCTCGCAACGGGAGCGACGCGCGAGCTCGTCAGCGATCAGGAGGGCCGCTACGTGTTTCCGGTCCTTCCGCCTGGCGAATACGAGCTGAACGCAACCCTTCAAGGCTTTCAGCCGCTGGATCGCCGCGGCATCACGCTCGTCATCGGGCAAGTGGCCGTCGTCAATCTGTCGCTTGGCGTTGGCGGCCGGCAAGAGCAGATTACGGTCTCGGGCGAGGCGCCACGCATCCAACTGACGACGGGATCGGTGAGTGGAGTCGTCGGGGAGCGAGAGATTCGCGATCTGCCGCTGAACGGACGGTCGTTTCAGCAGCTCGCGCTGTTGCAGCCAGGCGTGCA
>DASPWV010000021.1:0-1769 GCA_035637635.1 Vicinamibacterales bacterium
GGCGCTCGCGTGTCACATGTTCGAGTGCGAGCACTCCGCTCTCGCCGACTATGGCGACGAGGCGCAACATGGTGTGGGGGAGCTCCTGTTCGTCATGTCGGAGGACGTCGCCACGATCGATGACACGTTCAAAGCGGCGGACGCGCGATCGGCAGGTGCACGATGAAGACCCGCAAGTCACGAACGAACGCCGCCACGTCGAAGCCGTCACATCAGCCAATCTGGGCCGCCAACTTTCTCACGGATCCAGCCGACATTTTCCAGCGCATCGAAGTCGACAGCACGGGACCCTACGACACCGACCCCTATCGCCGACGTGTCCAGCAGTTGATGTCCGCAGCTATTGAGGCATTGCCGGACCCGGACGAGCGGCAGGACGTAGCGGCCATGCGCGAGCTGTTTCACGGCCATGTATTCGAAGAGTTGGCCAGGCAAACCGGGTTCGTCCTGGGCTTCGAATACTGCCGTGCGTTGCTCGGCGGCCCGGCGACCAAGGGCGGTGCGCGATGAACGCGACACGACAAACCCTGAAGCCGTCACGGTCCCCTCGCGTGTTCAGGTTGACACTGACGCTACAGCCCGGCTGAAACAGCTGCGGCGGCGGTTGCACGCGCTGAGCGGCGAGGCGCTCGTGGGTCAGTGAAACGCGCACGCATCGCGCACGGCCGGGACGGATTCACAAGGACGGGCACGACGAAGTTCATTGATGTCCTCGACCGTGTCCTCGATCGCGGCGTCATGATCGACTCCTGGGCGCGCGTCGCCGGCGAGGCGCTCACAATGCCAGTGCGAGAGGAGCCGGCAGTCGAGAACCTCTGTCCAACCTGCGGCGCCGTCATGAAGGAAATGGTATGAAGATTTTCAAACGAAAACCACACCTGCCAACGGACCTGCAGGTGTTGGAGGCGATCTTTTCTCGGTACTACGACGTGTTCTCGAGTTACAAACCGGGCTCTGCCGGAGCAGATCGGGAGTCGAAGGTGTACGTGCCGATCGACATCGTCGCGGTCGCGCGCGACCTGAGAACGGATGCGGATCTTCTATTCGGCCGACTCTATAACGACCTTCAGAAGCGGTACGGCTACCGAGACGAGCGCGAGGATTCAGAGGTTCCATTCTTTGCGCTCGGCGTCGGACAGAAGGACAAGCACGTCGTTCACTTCCCGTACCTTGCCGCCGTGCTCGCGTTGTTGCGCGCTGAGCATACGAAGCACCGGACGGCCATCTGGATCGCGATCGTATCGCTTGTTCTATCGATCGTGTCGATTGTCGTTGCGGTGGTGAAGAAGTGATCGCTGCCATCTACGCGCGCAAGTCCACCGAGCAGAGCGGCGTCGCCGACGATCAGAAATCAGAACGACGGGAGGCTTAATGGCACGCGCGAGCAAAACGGAACACGTCAAGAAAATCTGCGCCTGCGTGAAGTGGAAGGAATGCGCGCACCCATGGTACATCGATTACCGCGAGGGAAAGGAGATCGGGCCCAACGGCAAAGTACGCGAGCGTGGGCTTCGACAAAAGCTCGCGCTGCTCGTCGGCCGGGAACCGAGCGACTTTGCCGACGCGAAGGGCGAGGCGCAACGCGCGATCGTCGCGTGGAAGGATGGCCGCGACGCGCGGGAGCTGCTGCCCGGCGACGCACCGACGCTCGCGACCGTGCTCGATGCGTACGGTCGACGTCCAGGCGGCGCACCGATCGATCGATACCAGCGCGGGCCGGTCGTCAAAACGAAAGTCAACGGTCGGCCGTTCGGCGAATGGCGGGCCGC
>DASPWV010000022.1:0-7650 GCA_035637635.1 Vicinamibacterales bacterium
CCCTAGTCGCTCCCGCCCTCGCGCGCAGCGCGGATCTCGCCGCCGCGCCAGCGCAAACCCGTGAGCGTGTCACGCCGTCTCTCATCGCCGCGTCAGAAAAGCTCGCCGGCCTCGAGTTCACCGATTCCGAACGGGAACAGATGGTCGACGGCGTCGCCGAGAACCTCGATCGCTATCAGGCCATCCGGGCGCTGGCGATCGGTCCGGAGATTCAGCCGGCGTTTCGATTTGACGTCGACCCGCCCGGCGTCTCTGTCGAAATCCCGCCATCGGCTAGCGGTGTTCGGCTGTCGCCTCGCACAAGCCGCGCGCGGCCAAGCGATCTCGACGAACTGGCCTTCGCGTCGACAGCAGACCTCGCCGAAATGATCCGAACGCGCCGCGTGAGCTCGCTCGAGCTCACGACCATGTATCTCGATCGCATCAGGAAGTACGACCCGCAGCTTCTGTCGGTGATCACGCTCTGTGAGGAGCTCGCGTTGAAGCAGGCGAAGCGAGCCGACAACGAGATCGCGCGCGGGCAGTACCGAGGACCTCTTCACGGCATCCCGTGGGGACCGAAAGACGTGCTCGCCGTCAAGGAGTATCGAACCACGTGGGGCGCGGCGCCCTATAAAGATCAAGTGATCGATCACGACGCGACAGTCGTGCAGCGGCTCGAGGCCGCCGGCGCTGTGCTCATCGCAAAGCTGTCGTTGGGAGAAACGGCACGAGGCACCGACGGATCGGTGTGGTTTGGCGGAATGACGAGAAATCCCTGGAACCTTGCTGAGGGCGCTTCGGGCTCTTCAGCGGGACCGGCATCAGCGACAGCCGCGGGTCTCTGTGGCTTTTCACTGGGCGGCGACACCAGAGGCAGCATCATCCTGCCGTGCAACCGGTGCGGCGCGAGCGGCCTTCGACCGACCTTCGGCACCGTCAGCCGGCACGGGGCCATGGTTCTCGCCTGGACGATGGATCGCGTGGGGCCGATCTGCCGAACCGCCGAAGACTGCGCGATCGTGTTCGACGCGATTCACGGCGCCGACGGCAAGGACGCCTGCGCGCGCGATGTCCCATTTGCCTGGGACGCGAACCGATCGCCGGCCGGTGTGCGCGTGGGCTACGCAAAAAAGGAGTTCGAACGCAACTACGCCGGACGAGCAGCGGACGAATCGTCGCTCGCAGTGCTGCGCAAGCTTGGCTTCGATCTCGTTCCGATCGAGCTTCCGGTCTTTCCCCACGACGCGCTTCGCCTCATCATGGATGCCGAAACAGGCGCGTCGTTCGACGAGCTCACACGAAGCAATCAGGACGATTTGCTCACAGGCCAGGACAAGGGCTCGCGGCCGAACAACCTTCGGCACTCGCGTCTTATTCCAGCCGTCGAGTACATCCAGGCCTGCCGCGCTCGCACCTTGCTCATGTGGCAGATGTCCGCGGCGATGGAGAACGTCGACGTGCTGGTGGCGCCATCACTGGGTGAGACAGTACTGAGGGTCACGAGCCTCACGGGCCATCCGGGAGTCGTCGTGCCAAACGGCTTCAGCGACCGCGACACGCCGTTCAGCATCACGTTCCTCGGCGATCTCTTCAAAGATGCGCAGGCGCTCACCGTTGCGCACGCATACCAGAAGGCCACGACGTTTCATCTGCGGCACCCGGCGAGGTTTCAACCGCGAGGCGGCGCCTCACCTCGATGAGCCCGGGACGACCAACTGCCCATAACGCGACGTTGCGACAATTTCTTACAAGTTGCTCAAGAGCTGGCCGGAATTCTGTGTTGAAATCTCCGTGGCACACGCATAGACCTCGCGTCCGAGGGCGGGCTTCCGCCTCCGCTGACGCATCGGCGAGGCTTGCCCCGCCGCAGCTTGTCGGTATGACGGCAAGCGAACGCGGGGGCGGTCCCGGTATCGGTTTCTTCGCCGTGTGCCGAACTGTTGGTCTCGAAACAACTGACTTGAAGAAGGCGGAGGTCACCCTATGAATCCACGTCCGAGGAATGGACGTCTATGGCGCGTGGCGACACTGATCGCGGTCTTTTGCACGGCGCTGGGCCTGCCGGCATTTGCCCAGACCGATACCGGCGGAATCGAAGGTGTGGTCCGCGATTCGAGCGGCGCCGTTCTACCTGGGGTGACGGTGGAGGTTTCCTCGTCCGCGTTGATCGAGCGAACGCGAACGGCGACGACCGAAGACACAGGCAACTACCGATTCCTGCGGCTGCCCGTCGGCAGCTACGTCGTGAAGTTTTCGCTGGCCGGCTTTACGTCGGTCGAACGGCGCGAGATCGTCATCAACTCCGGCTTTACCGCCACGATCAACGCCGAGCTCTCGCTTGGAACGCTGAGTGAAAGCATCACCGTGACCGGCGAGTCGCCTCTCGTTGACGTGCGCGCGACGACGACGCAGTACGTGATCACGAGCGAGGTCGCCAACACGTTGCCAAGCTCGCGCAATGTGTTCGACATGGGCAAATTCATGGTCGGCTTCTCGACGGGCGTGCCCGAAGTCGGCGGTTCGCGATCGCAGAATTACGGCGACGGCTGGCAGATTCACGGCAGCCGTGGCACCGACCGCAGCTACTACCGTGACGGACTGCCGGCCAGCTCCTATTTCGGCGGCGGGGACGCGCCCATGTCGTACGGCGGTACGGGCGCAAACGAGGAAATCAACTACCAGACGACAGCCATTCCCGCTTCGGTTCAGATCGGCGGCGTCGCGATGATGCTGGTCACCAAGAGCGGCGGCAATCAGGTGAGCGGGACGGTCTTCGCCTCGGGCGCGAACAAAGCGATGCAGTCGTCGAACCTCGATGACAAGTTGCGCGCGCGCGGTGTCCGCGCCACGAGCGGCGGCACGAAGGCGTACGATGTCGATACCGGCATTGGCGGTCCCATCAAGAAGGATCACGTCTGGTATTTCGGCGACGCTCGCGTGTGGTCGTACACGGAGCTGCTGGCCAACCAGTTTGGACTGGACGGCAAGCAGATGGAATCGTACGTGAAGCGCACCGACTACTTCGGCAAAGCGACCTGGCAGGTCAATCGGAACAACAAGATCACGTTCGCTGACAGCCGCGAGGGCATCTACCGCCCGTATCGGCGTGAAGGCGCGACTTTCGTCAATCCGGAGGCGGCGAACTTCAACACGCAGAATCCGTACAACTACTTCTTCGCGGGCACGTGGACCGCCACGCCGTCGAACAACTGGATCTACGAAGTGCGCGCGTCGAAGATGAACCTCACCAACCGGGAGCGCTATCGTCCCGAGGTTGGCCCGAATGACGTCGCCCGTCTCGACATCACCAATTCGATCCTGTCCGGCGCGCCGACGCGGATCAGAGAAGGCAATCCATTCCGGCAGGTCATCTCCGGGCAGATCACGCGCGTGGGCGAGTGGTTTGGCGGTCACGAGCTGAGCGCCGGCGCACAGTACGACTGGGGCGGCTATATCACGGAGCGCGCCTATCACGGCGATATCTACCTGCGGTTCCGCGGCAGCACGCCGGACTCAGCCGACCTGCTGAATTCGCCGGTCAAATCGGACAACCGCGTGCGACAGACGGCCTTTTACGTTCAGGACCGGTGGATGATTGCCAACCGCCTGACGATCAACGCCGGCGCCCGGTTCGACGACACGTTCATCTGGTTCCCTGACCAGTATTCGCCGGCGGGGGTCTTCGTCCCCGAGCGGCGCACGCCCAAGACCGACGTCAAGGACTGGAAGAGCGTCGTCCCGCGGCTCGGCGTCGCGTACGACCTGACGGGCAACCAGAAGACCGTGTTGAAGGGCAGCTTCAGCAAGTACATGGGCAACGAAGCGACCGGCCTCGCGGAGAACGTGAATCCCCATTTCTTCGATTCGAGCAATCGCTGCGTGTGGACGGATCGCAACGGCGACCTGTACGCGCAGGCGAGCGAGCTCACCGCGTGCACCGGGTGGTCCGGCGGCGGCACGACCGTCGTCGATCCGAACCTGCGGCGCCCGTTCAATCGCGAATACAGCCTGGGCATCGAGCATTCCCTCAGCACGAATCTGCGGCTCGCCGTCATGTTCAACCGCCGCGAACAGCGCGATCAGCGGACGAATTTGAATCGCGCGGTGCCGTATGACAGCTACATTCCGGTCGTCATCACGAACCCGCTGACGAATCAGCCGCTGACTATCTACAACCAGAACCCGGCGACGGCCGGTAGGCAGGACAACATCCTGACGAATTCGTCAAAGCTGGACACCAATTACAACGGCGTGGAGATCTCGTTCCAGCGTAGATTTGCCCGCGGCTCTCAGGTCCAGGGCGGCTACCATTACGGGAAGAATCTGGGTCGCATCGCTTCCGGCGAGCTGAACGATCCGAACAGCGACATCTTCGCGTACGGCGCCGTCGGCACCGACGAGCCGCATCAGTTCAAGCTGTCCGGCAATCACACGCTCCCGTACAGGGTCACGCTCAGCGGTTCGTTCACCACGAACTCCGGGCATCCGCGGCAGCGGACGCTCAACGTGGGCCGCGCGCTTGTTCCGACATTGACGCGGGCAACGCAAACCGTGCGCCTGGAGCGCAACGACGAAAGCCGCTACGACAAGTGGGTGCAGCTGGATCTGAGAGTCGGCCGCACCTTCAGCCTGGCTGGCTGGCGTGTCGAACCGTTCCTCGACGGCTATAACCTCCTGAACGCGAACACCGTGCTGACGGAAGTCACGACAATTGGCACGAGTCTCGGCAACGTGTCGCAGACGATCAATCCACGTCTGCTTCGCGTCGGCGGAAAGGTCACCTTCTAAGAAGCAAACGCCGAAGCGGCGAGGGAACCGAAGGCGCGTGAAGGCAGCACAGGAGGTCGCGGGGCGACTCGCGACCTTCTGTTGTGTACGAGGCGCTCATTTGGTGCATGCTGAGCGACGGAGAGAAAGATGACGTACCAGCTCGACTCGGAGGTGCAATCGCCGCGCGACGTGCGGATGCGGATCCGCAATAACGAAATGGCAGGTCCGACGAGCGGCGTGGCGCCGGGTTATCTGCAGGCCAACCTGGTGATCGTCCCGCAGTCCGTCGCATGGGACTTCCTCCTGTTCTGCCAGCGCAATCCGCGACCGTGTCCGATCCTCGAAGTGCTCGATATAGGCTCGCCTGAACCGCGCGGCACTGCGCCAGGCGCCGATCTGCGGACCGATCTTGCGCGCTACCGCGTGTTCGAGAACGGCGCGCTGGTGGACGAGCCGGAGGACATTCGCCGATGGTGGCGCGAGGATCTCGTCGCGTTCCTGCTTGGCTGCTCGTTCAGCTTCGAAGACGCGATGCTGAAGGCCGGTCTGCCGCTTCGCCACATCGAAGAGAACCGCACGGTGCCCATGTATCGAACGAGCGTCGCGTGCAAACCTGCGGGTGTCTTTCGTGGACCGCTCGTCGTGTCGATGCGGCCGCTGACGCCGATGCAGGCGATCCGCGCGTCCGAGATCACGGCGCGGTTCCCGTTGGCGCACGGGGCACCGGTGCATGCCGGCGATCCTCTCGCGATTGGCGTCGCTGACGTGATGAGGCCCGACTACGGCGACGCGGTCAGCATTCGACCAGGAGAGATCCCTGTGTTCTGGGCCTGTGCGGTTACCCCTCAGGCTGCAATCGCCAATGCGAGGCCGCCGCTGGCCATCACGCATTCTCCCGGCCGCATGTTCGTGACGGATCTTCGAGCGGATCAAGACGTGTAAGCGCGGCCGCATCGAGCGGCATGAATGGGGAGCAATGCATCCATCGATTGAACGCGCGCCGGCGTGGAACGAGGTGCGGGTAGAAACCGCGCCGGTCGAAGCGGTGTATTTGCGAATCGGCCGCCGGATTCTTCCGTTCCTCATTCTCCTGTTCGTCATGGCGTGGCTGGACCGGGTGAACGTGGGCTTCGCGAAGCTGCAGATGTCCAGAGATCTCGGCTTCAGCGAATCGGTCTTCGGGTTCGGCGCGGGAATCTTCTTCCTCGGCTATTTCCTCTTCGAAGTGCCGAGCAATCTGCTGCTCGAACGAATCGGCGCACGAAAGACGATTGCGCGCATCACGCTGCTCTGGGGTGCAGCGAGCATCGGCATGATGTTCGTGACCACCGCGACGTGGTTCTATGTGCTGCGCTTTCTCCTGGGCGCGTTCGAAGCCGGTTTGTATCCCGGCATCCTCTTGTATCTGACGTACTGGTTTCCCGCCCGACATCGCGCGCAGATGACCGGCTACTTCATGACGGCTGTTCCCGTTGCCGGCATCGTCGGCGGCCCGATCTCCGGCTGGATCATGGGCGCCACGGGTGCGGCCGCGGGGCTGGCCAACTGGCAGTGGTTGTTTCTTCTCGAAGGAATCCCGTCCATCCTGATGGGCATCATCACGCTGGCGATCGTCGACGACAACCCGCGTGAAGCGCGATGGCTCACCGAAAACGAGAAGCGATTCGTGCTCGCAGACCTCGAAGCGGACGAACGTCGAGCGGGTCCTCGCAAGCACGGTCTTGGCGAGGCCGTGAAGACGCGCGGCGTGTGGCTCTTGATCGTCATCTACTTTTGTCTCGTGAGCGCGAACCCGACGCTGGGTTTCTGGGGCCCGACGATCATCAGTGGCCTTGGCGTACAAAGCAACGCGACGATCGGTCTGCTCTCCGCAATTCCATATCTCATCGCCGTCGTCGGCATCGTGCTCGTCGGGCGTCACTCGGATCGCACGCTCGAGCGGCGGTATCACTGCGCGTTGTCGTGTCTTGCCGCGGCGGCGGGCCTGATCCTGATCGGCGTGTTCGAGAATACGCCGCTCCTGGCCTTTGCAGCGCTCGTTCTCGGGGTCACCGGTGTGTTGAGCTCCTTCTCACCGTTCTGGCAGATGCCCACGACGTTGCTTGCCGGAACTGCGGCGGCGGGTGGGATCGCGTTCATCAATTCAATCGGCAATCTATCCGGGTGGCTCGGACCGTTTGTGGTCGGCTGGTTGAAGGATCTGACAGGAAAAACGTCGAGCGGTCTCTATGTGGTCGCTGCCATGGAGGTGCTTGCGGCAGTGCTGATCGTGGCGTTCATGCCGCGCCGCGTCGAGCCACCCAATGTCTAAAACGCCGCGTCGAACGCTGAGCGCGCCGCGCGGCACGCGCACGTCACAAAAGAGGAAGGCGGCGTCACCGGCGCCTCGTTCGCGCGCAGTTGGTGTCGAGACGCTGCGCGAACAGGCCGATCGACTCGGCTTACTCGATCCCCTCGACGCCGAACCCAGCAACGTCTTCTCCCCCGTTGCAGCGCGAGACTCCGACGCGTGAGCACCGCGGTCATCACCGACTGGACTCTGGCGGCACTATCAAAGGCGCTCCGCACGAGAGACGTCTCGCCGGTTGAAGTCACGAGAGCGTGTCTCGATCGCATCGACGAACACGACGGCAAGATCAACTCGTTCATTACAATCCTCGCGAAAGCGGCAGCCGCGGCCGCAAAGCGGGCAGAGTCGGAAATCCTGAAGGGGCGGTACCGCGGTCCTCTGCATGGAGTGCCGTACGCGATCAAGGATCTATTCCTCACCCGAGGCATTCGCACGACGTGCGGGTCCAGGATCCTGAAGGACTTCGTCCCCACAATCGATGCGGCAATGGTCGAACGGCTCGCCAATGCCGGAGCAATTCTGCTCGGCAAGCTGAACATGCACGAGTT
>DASPWV010000023.1:0-2292 GCA_035637635.1 Vicinamibacterales bacterium
GGGCTGGCTGCCGATCGTGAGCGCCGTCGTTTCCAGACGATCAAGGTCCGCATCGTCCCGTTTCCTGGAGGCGGGATCGAAACCGCGACCGACCGGCCGGTTGCGCGCAGCCCCCAGCAACGCGGGTTGTGAGCCGACCAACGCGAGTAAATCCGCGTTCGCGCTCTCAACGGTGGCCACACCGATTGCGGTGTTCTCCTTCACGACGGTCGCGCCGAGGGCGGCGAGCGCGGCGCGTGCCTGAGCCACGGTGGCACCCTCTGCATAGACCACGACGTAGGTCGCCCCCCCAGCCGAATGCTCTTGAGCACCGATCGCATTGAGCGGAAAAGAGCCTTGAGAGGCGAGCGCCACGAAAACCAGACTCAGCAAGGCCCGCAATCGTTGCGTGTGCAACATCGTGCTCTCCTTATCTTGGGAAGGGACCGCTCAGGACCAGAAGACCCGCCGTCGTCTCGCCACATCTGCAGCGAATGTTCAGGGCTGCAGATTCTCGCTACGCCGCCGAGGACGCTAACGCCGACGTGCACGACAGCATCGTGCGCGTCCCGGAACACGAGCGAGAAGCTATCACAACGGCCGCCCGCTGTGCGACGAGTTCATGCCGCAGAAGCGTCGGCGGCCCAAGCGAGGCGGAGCCACAGTGGCACATGCTCGCCGGTCTGAGGCGGAGCCTTGCTATGGCTTCGGTCGGAAAATCTCACCCGGATTGCTGTCCTTGCTCGATGGTCCCGACCCGACGGCCGCATCGCACAGGTAGATGTACCCGTTATGTATTGCCAGGCTCGGCGCGAACACGACCGCCATCCTGTGCTCGACGCGCCCGAGGGGCCTGCTCGGCCTCGTGGGCAACGTGTGGGAAACCGCATTCTTTGCGATTTTCCAATATGGCGTCGGCGCCGTCGCCGTCGCACCAGCCCGTGGCGGTCGAGGACCGCGTGCACCGTGCTGATCGCCGGCAGCTGCGGCGATAACAGACGCGGTGCGTTCGCGATGTCTGGCGCCACCAACTCAGGCGAGCGCCGGCGGCTACTCCGTCCATCGCATCGGATCAAGCGTCATTACTTTCATGCGTTGGTGCTACGATCGTGATCGCCAACGAGAGGGTTTCATGAAAAGGGGCGGCAGACGGCTGGTCTGGACACTCGCCGGCATCATCGGCGTCCTTGGCTCCACTATGACCGCTGTTCACGCCCAGCGAATCTGGTCAGGCTTCTACGGCCGCACGCCCCCGAAGTTTCCGACGGCCACGACCTTTGACGGCAACTTCCACTTCTGCCGCGTGATGTTCACGAGCGACCGGCGCGAAAAACAGGGTTGGAGTACGGATTACCCAGGCGCCGACATCAATTTCAGCGTTCGGCTCGCTGAACTGACCAAGGTGCGTGTGACGCTGACGCAAGACGGCGAAGAAGAGGTCCCTGACGCCGTCGTTGTCCGGTTGACCGATGATGCGCTGTTTGAGTGCCCATTCACGCTCATGGAAGATGCCGGGACGGCGCGGTTCACCGATAGCGAGGTCCAGCGGCTGCGCGAATACCTGCTCAAGGGCGGCTTTCTGTTCGTGTCGGACTATCACGGCACGGCTGCCACAGAGCAATTCGACGAGGAGATCGGGCGAGTCTTGCCGCGGGACCGGTATCCCATCATCGACCTCACGCCGCCCGACCATCCGCTCTGGCGCATGATGTTCCCGGTGAAGCACTTGCCGCAGATGGCGTCCATTCAGACCTGGCGTCGCACCGGTGGCGGCACGTTGGAACGCTGGAACGAGAACGGGGCCCCGCCCGACGCGCGCGGGATTGCAGACGCGCATGGCCGACTCATGGTGGTCATGGTGCACAATTCCGACATCCCCGACGGCTGGGAGCGCGAAGGCGAGGACCCGGAATATTTCTTCAGGTTCTCGCCAGAGGCCTACGCAGTCGGAATCGACATTCTGCTGTACGCGATGACCCACTGACAGCCGTCAGTTCTGCGCGGCAGGCGTATTCGACGGCACATGCGCACCGTTGCCGATGTGACGACTGAGCGTTCGCAGCTGCCGCGAGGCGCGATCATTGTGGCGCAGGTGAACCAGCGAGATTGCGAACATCGTCCGCCCGAGCAGCTCCGCCTTTTCGTTGAAAGTGTTGCTCTGTGCTCGCTCGTAGAGTGGCGCCAACAGTTCCACCACGTGGTCGTACTCACGCAAGTCGAAATGGAGACGCGCAAGCGTTAGCGTGTCAATCTCGCGTGTAACGGCGCTCTGGACTTGATCAAGGTTCTGCGAGAGGAAGTCGATCGCTCGCG
>DASPWV010000024.1:0-2865 GCA_035637635.1 Vicinamibacterales bacterium
CCCGTAAGCCTCGCGATCAAGGCAATCTTCCCGGTCCTCAGCGCTCGCGCCGCGGCACTGTCGTCCATCAGTTCGACGTTCACGGACGAGTCGCGCTTCAGCGGCTCGACGAGTCCCGATGTCGCTTCCGACATCACCACAGCGACGTGCGGCCGATCAGGCGCACGGCTGCGAAACGCAACTCCGAGTCCAACCGCAAGCAGAATAGGAAACACGAACGTCCAGAAAACGGCTTCGGGCTCCCGAATGAATCCGCGAAAGCGGGCCAGCGTGAGCTGAACAAGCGAGCGCTCGGCAAAGCGCCGCCTAGTCGCGGGCGCGGAAAGCGTTACCTCAGTCATCGCGCAACGTTCTACCGGTGAGTACCACGAACACGTCCTCGAGAGTCGCCGACGTTGTGCGCTGTACCGGTGGCGGATGGTGCTGCGATCCGATCGTCTCGATCAGCTCGGCCGGAGATCCAAGCGCGATCACGTGCCCATGATCCACAATCGCCACGCGCTCGCACAAGCGCTCGGCCTCATCCATGTAATGGGTCGTCAGCACGATCGTCCGCCCCGTGGCGCGGAAATCCTCGATCATTCCCCACAGCTGGCGGCGCGACTGCGGATCGAGTCCCGTCGTCGGCTCGTCGAGAAACAGCAGCTCCGGATCGCCCACAAGCGCGCAGGCGATCGCCATCCGCTGCTTCTGTCCACCCGAGAGAGTTCCGACACGTGCGTCGCGCTTCTCACCGAGCTGTACCGTTTCGATTACTTCATCTGCGTCGCGAGCTCGGCGATAAAAGCTTCGGAAGAGATCGATCGTCTCCCGGACCGTGAGCCTTTCGGCGAGCTGCGTGTCCTGGAGCTGAATGCCAAGCCGCTCACGCAGGTCGTCAGCGTCATGTTCCCAGGTTCTGCCGAGCACGACGACCTCTCCTGCGTCCCTCGCAAGCAACCCTTCGCAGACTTCTATGGTCGTAGTTTTGCCGGCCCCGTTCGGGCCGAGCAGCCCGAAGCATTCGCCGTTTCGAACCTCTAGATCGAGGCCATCGACGGCGACCACATCGTCATATGATTTCTTGAGGCCGCGCACGACCAGGGCGTGTGTCGCTGTCACCATCGAGGGACAAAAGGTGTCATGTGGCTCGGGCAGGTTGTCGCCGGCGCGCGCTGAAACCTATAGTAAAGCGTTGGCGTACCACCATATAGGAATCGCGAGTCCCCGGCACTCCGAATGCCATGACTCGCGACCGACTCCACCGGAGAAGTTATGAAAATGTTTCGTGGGACGATACTGGCTGCCGGAACTGCGGCCGCATTTGTCGCATCGTCGCTCGGCGCGCAGATCACCGCGCGTCCGCTCGTTCAGATCGAGCGGCCTTCGCGCTTCACGATCGGGGGTGGGCTTCTCGTTTCGCAACCGAAAGGCGAGCTCGCCGAGAACATCGATAATGGCTTCGGCGGTGACGCGTATGGTCTGTTCAAGCTCGATCGTGCCGGCATTCTCAGCCTCCGCGCAGACCTGGGCGGAGCTCAATACGGAAGCGAAACGTTGCCGACGACGTACGCATACGGCGGACGCGTAGGCTTCAAGGTCGAAACCACGAATTCGATTCTCTGGGCGGCATTCGGGCCGCAGCTCATGATTCCGGTAGGCCGAGTGCGTCCCTATGCGAGCGCAGCGATCGGAGTGATGGATTTCTCGACGAACTCTTCCGTGCGCGGGACTGGACAGTACGAGGGCCAGACCTTCGCCAGCACCGAAAATCAGAACGACGACACTCACAGCTGGATCTTCGGTGGTGGCGTCTATTTTCCGTTCGCAGGCCGGTTGTCGATGATGGCCATCGACATCGGTGCGAAATACTTCACCGGCGGTCGCGCGACGTATCTCCGCGAAGGAGCGATTCGCGATAATCCGGACGGTAGCGTCACGATCTTCCCGTCCCATAGCAGAACCGACCAGGTGACCTGGCACGTCGGTGTCGCGTACACCATCCCGCAGAACATCCGCAGATAACACAACCGAGCCACATCATGATCGCCTTAGTCGCCGTCGCGCTATTCGCTCAGACAACCATTTCAATCAACGTCGGAGGCGGTCACGCGAAGAAAGACAGCGTAAAGGCAGCGCGCGACGATTCCATCCAGTTGGAGCGAGAGGCGCGGATGGATTCACTTCGCTCCCGCCGTGCGAGAAGCGATTCGATCGACAAAGCTCGGCGTCTCGCCAAACGAATTCCGTTGACACCCGCCCGCCTCACCTCCGCTTTCCGCGATCAGAGCGCACGCACGCTCCTCACCGCCGCGCGCGCCGCACGGCTGGAGCAGGACACGGCTCTTCGCGGATACGACGCAACCGCCTATGAGCGAATGTCCGTGGGAATGGGCTTCAAGCGAATCGGCCGCGACCGATTGCTGATGCGCGAGGAACGCGCCGCCAGAGTCATCTGGGCACGCGGCTCACCCGTGCTGGTGCAGCTCCTCGGCAAGCGAATGGTGATGCCGATGCTCGAGGGTGCGGGCGACGCCGAGTTAGGCGCCGAGGGAGTCCCGATACCCTACTACCCAGGTCGCGAATCGCTGTGGATTGGATCGGGCCTCGCGAAGGCAGATGTGAGTGAGGCCGAGATCATCCATCCGCTCGCCAACGGCGCTGAAGCGTACTACACCTACGCGACGGGTGATTCGGTGAGCTTCCAGCTTCCGGGCGGGAAGACGATCCAGCTGCGCGAGCTCGTCGTCCGTCCGCGCGAGCCGAAGTGGAATGTCGCTCTCGGGTCTCTCTGGTTCGACATCGCCTCAGCGCGTCTCGTGCGCGCGGTTTTCCGTCTTGCCGAGCCGATGGACATCTGGGAGAGGGCGGACGAAGACGCTACTG
>DASPWV010000025.1:0-2949 GCA_035637635.1 Vicinamibacterales bacterium
CTTGGCACTCGGCACTTACTCAATCCAGCGAGTCGCCAGGACCTTCCCTCTGCGTGTGTGAATCTCCATAGGCTTGCCGGTGAGATCCGTGCGGCCTTCAGCCGCCTGCTCGAACAGCCGCTGGTGCTCGAGCATTTCGCCGAGGATGACGCGCAGCATGCCTTGGTGCCGGGCGTTGGTCACATGCTCGATTCGGTCGCGCCACTTCTGGACGAATTCGCGGTTGCCCTTTCCGTCATCTGCGGAGAGCTCGATGACCGCGTTCTTGTCTTTGCGGCTGCGCTTGATGGTCGGCGGCGGCGGATCGTCGGGAATCTCTGCACCGAGATCGATCAGCGCGTGCTGCAGCCACGACACGTGGGTTTCTTCGCGGTTGATGATGTATTGGTAGGCGTTGTTGACGTCGTAGTCGGTGACGAGCCGCGCAGATGCTTCGTGGCGCATGAGCAGTGCGAGCCGTTCCAGATAGAAGTCGCGGAGCAGCTGCTGGAGCTCGGTCGGGGTCACGCCCTCTGTTTTTCCTTACAGGTGATGCACACCCGCGTCCACGGAATCGCGTTGAGCCGGGCTTCCGCAATCGGCTCGCCGCAGTCGCGGCAGATGCCGTACGTCCCCTTATCGATGCGCATCAGCGCCTCGTCGATGGCCTGCAGGATCTTCGAGTCGGTCTGCTTCAGACGCAGTTGGATGTGAACTTCGTTATTCCCAGCGGCTTGATCGGCCATGTCGCCCTGTCGGCCGTTGTTGTGCTCCATGGACGTCTGAAGGGGACGAAGACCCGCGGTTTGCTCGAGTTCCGCGCGCTTCTGGAGGAGGGCTTCCCGATACGTCGAGACGTTCATCTTCCACTTACTCCCACTGCCCGGCCCGAGCCGAACAGCTTAAGCAGTGATGATAGCACGCACATCCGCGCGTCAAGGTTCAAGGGTTCAAAGGTTCAAGGGTTCAAAGGTTCAAGGGTTCGAAGGTTCAAGGGTTCGAAGGTTCAAGGGTTCGAAGGCTTTGAACCTTTGAACCTTTCCTTTATTCGGAGCGGAGTGTTGCGAGAGGTTTCCGCTGCAGGACTTCCCATGACGCCGCGACCCCGACGAGAGCGACGACGAACGCGCTGGAGAGAATGCCGCTCGCGGTGAGTGCGGGCAGTATGTGCCACCGAATATCGAGCGCGAAGCGACTGATGCCCCACGTGAGCGCAATCGCCCCGAGCGAACCGATCGTGCCGGCGAGCGCGCCCAGGACGCCGTATTCAAGAAACAGCACGCTGGCAATCATGCGCCGCGTTGCGCCCAGCGTTTTGAAGATGGCCGCTTCGTAGACGCGCCGGAATTTCGTCATCGCGACCGCACCGATCAGAATCAGCAGACCGCTGAGCAGCACGAGCGTTCCCACGACCGTTACCGCGAGGGTGACGTTGTCAACGACCGTACGAATGGTGGCCAGCATCTCGCGTCCGTCGATCACCGACACGTTCGGATAGCGGGACACGATCTCGGATTGCAGCCGCGCCCGCGATATCGTGTCTGTGGGACCGCGAAAGAACGATATGAAACCGTGCGGCGCCTGATCGAAAAGACCAGGACGGAAGACGAACATGAACCCGCCGGCACGGCTGTCCGACCATTCGACGCGCCGCACGCTCGTGACGCGGGCGCTCACGGTGCGGCCCATGACATCAAAGCGCATCGTGTCTCCCACGTTGATGTGGAAGCGTTCGCGAATGCTCTCTTCGATGGAGACCTCGCCCTGGACGTTCGCGGATGGAGCCGGGCTGAAGCCGGGCCCTCCATCGTCCGCACTCCAGAATCTGCCGGCAGCGACCGTCTCGTTTCGCTCGAGATAAGGCCGATAGGTAATCGTGTATTCGCGTGCCAGCGATCCGCGCCCACGCACGTCCTCGTAATTCTCGAGCGTGACGTCCTGACCTTTGACCCCCGTGACGCGCGCGCGCAGCACGGGAATGAGCTTCGGCGGCTCGCTTCCCTGTCGCCATGCTGTCAGGAAGCTCTGAATACCCGCCACCTCGTCCTGCTGGATATCCAGCAAAAACATGTCGGGCGCGTCCGGTGAGAGGTTGACCGTGAACTCGCGAATGAGATTGTCCTGAAGCGATCGCACGCCGACGATGAAAAAACTTCCGAGTCCGACGGCAAGCAGCACGATGCGCGCCTGACTGCCTGGGCGACTGAGTTGCAGCACGGCATGACGAAGTGGAAACCATGACGAGCGCGCGAGCGGTGCGATGGCGCGAATCAGCAGAATGCCGGCAAGCTGCAGCACGAGCGCGGTGGCGGCAAACCCGATCGCGACAACGAGACCTACCTTGAACGACCCGGCCTGCCAGACCATCAGGCCCAATAAACCTGTCAGCACGACCGCAGAGACCACCACTTGCAGCAGGTCAGGGCGGCGCGATGTCGTTTCCGACCGAAGCAGCAACGTCGGCTTGACGTGGCGGACGTCGAGCAGCGGCACAAACGAGAACAGCACCGAAACCAGCAGGCCGATGCCAAAGCCCTGAAGCACCGCCGGACCTGTCAGGCTGTAGGGCACGTCGAGACCGGCTGTCGCGGCGGCGGCAATCGCCGTCGGAATCGCGCGAATGGCGGCTGCGGCCATGGCCACACCGAACGCGCTTCCGGCAAGCCCCAGCAGCACGACCTGCGCCATGTAAATCGCGAGGAGTTGCGATGATCGGCCGCCCAGACATTTCAGAATGGCAATCGTCCGCAGCTTCTGCTGGACGAAGACGCGCATCACGCTCGAGACGCCAATGCCGCCGAGGATGACGATCACCAGCCCGACGAGGCTCAGGTAGTTCTCCGCTCGCGTGAAGTCTTCACCAATATCGTTCTCGGTGGCCTTGTACGATCGGACGCGCAGATAGCTGTTCACGAAGTCCGCACGCAGTGCAGCGACGAGCGGTGTGAGCTCGCGGTCGCTGACTTTGAT
>DASPWV010000026.1:0-3103 GCA_035637635.1 Vicinamibacterales bacterium
CGATCTCGTGTTTGGACACGGCACACACACGGTGCAGGGTGTTGAGGTTTACAACGGGAAGCCGATTCTCTATGCGATCGGCCACTCCAACTTCGATCAACCCGGGTACGAGAATGCGAAAGACGGCCTGGTTGTTCGTGCCTTGATCGAAGGGAAACGGATTCGCCGTGTTTCGTTCGTGCCGGTGACTCGCGACGAGAACAACGACGTGCTGATGCTCGACCCATCGTCACCGGAGGGCGCGCGGTTACTGCAGGTGATCAAGGGTGTGTCGGCGAGCGTCCCGCTCCGAATCGACGGACAGGAAGTCGTGCTGGTAGACCGGCAGGTGCAGACGTCGACGAAATAGGCCACGGAAGCGCGGAAGCACGGAAGCACGGAATGGGGAAAGCCACGGAAACACCAAGCACAGAAGCTCACTCGTGCTCGGGTTGTCAGCCAGATTGACTTTGTGATATAAAGTTCTTTATAGATTGGGTGAAGCGGCGCAGTGCTTTGGCTGCGCCGGTTGGCGGATCGTAAACTGAGCAGTGGTCGCGCCTGCGCCGTGAATGATTAAACAACTGAGACTGACCCTCGCGCCACAGCGGCGCTTCGACGCGATCGACGTCAACACCAGAATCGCAGAGGAGGCCGGCGACGTCCTGCAGCGGTACCGCCGCGCGCTGTACTGTTCGTTTCACACCACCGCTGGTTACCTCGATCAAAGCCTCTCAGTCAGGCTGCACAACAGCCAGGATCTTCTCTCGAAGTTCTTTCGGGCGTTTCATGCGCTCTTCCCGCAGGGCGGCGAATATCGCCACGACCGGATGGAGCTCAGGACCGAACTCACGGACGAGGAGAAGCAAGTCGAATCGCGCAATGCCGATTCGCACCTGACTTACATCGGCGCCGGACTCCGCAACTGCGTCACGTACCGCAATCGGCCGAACGCGCCGGTGTACTTCGTCGAGCTCGACGGCATGACCCACGCCATGCGGCGTCAGCGCTCGACGGCGGTTCTCGCGTATGACCACGAGCGCGTGGTCGAAAAGCTCTCGGTGAGCGTTCCGGTCTCGCGGCACCCGGTGGATTCCATCAACCTGGCCGATCCGCGCCTGGGCGTCCTCGACGCCGTGAACGATCTCCTGCGCCGCAGCGGCCTCGGCCACGGCAGGGTCGATCTCGTCATCGATCCGGCGGAGAGGAACGTCGGACTCACGGTCAACGAGTACGAGACGCTGCTCATGCAGAACGATCTGGCGGAGGTTCTGCGGAATCCGCTGCGCTTCGCGAAGATCAAAGGCAGAAACGCGCTCAACGACCCATTCGCGATTCCGAGCAAGACGCTGAACTACGCAAAATACGACGTCGTTCACCTGATGAACTCGCTAATGGAAGCCTTGCGGCTGGATCAGTCATCCGTGGAGAGACTGATCGCGAAGGTCATGTCGGTACCTGCGCGACGCTTCCTCCGCTCTCGGCGCGTCAGCTTTCTTGCGTCGGCTGAAACCGCACAAGGCGCTCATCTCGTGCGCGGCAAATATCAGAGTCCCATCCTTGTCCAGTGGCAGCCAGCGGAGCGCCAGGAGCGCCACATCGACGTCGTGCTCGTGGAACTGTCTTAGCAGCCACGCACACGCGCGCACACGTTCCGTATCAAGCCACGTTCTCATTAAAAACTCTTCTCGGTGTCTCGGTGTCTCGGTGGCCCGGACGTGGACAGCGCGTTATCGGGGGCTTCGCAGCGCTTCCCAGATGGAGTCCGACGCCGCGAGGTATCGCTCCGGCGGGCCGGCCACATCCTCGCCAAAGCGTCTCGCAAACTCATCCCGGATGATGACCTGCACTTGATCGCGCGATCGCGCATGTAGAAGGCGCGGCACGAGCGCCTCGACTTCCTTCTCGTATTCATCGCCCGGCGCGCCCAGTGCGAGGAATCGCGCCGGATCGGCAGCCGCAACGGCCGAAGCCACCACACTCCTGAGCGGATGCAGCTCGCGCCGGAACAAGTGGCGCCGCGTGATCTGCTCGGACATCTGCTCGACTGCCATCCTACATCGACTTCCGCGCCGAAACGCGCGTGACCACGGAGTAGTGAACAGCGGTCGCGTCGTACTCGACCATCATCGCGCGAGCGACATCCGGCACCACCGCTGTCTCCACATTCGAGCCGGCGAATCCTCGGATGGAGTCGAGCGAGTCCCACTCGGTTACCACCTGAAACTCGCTGCCAGATTCGACTTCGCGCCGCAGCACAGTTGCGCGGATGAACCCGGGGAGCGCGGAAAGCTTGGGAAACGTGTCGCTCTTCAAATGCTCCACATAACGATCGGCAAGCTCAGGTTTCGTGATGCCCTTCCAATGTCGTGAGATCACGACCGCCTCCACTTGGGATTGACGTTCGTCGACCCGCGCCATTCTAGCCCCTCAATTCACTGGTGTTGAGAATCGCAGCATCGAGGTGATTCGATTGTCTGGGTCGAAACTGCCGTTGTTCGAGCTTCTTGACGCCGCTTCCACCCCCACCGCGCTGGAAATCGCGCGGCGGCGACCCCGGGCGTTGGCGCTCCGAACACAAGTGAGCTTCGCGTTTAAGTAGAATCCACGCACCAGGAGGAGTTATGAAGATTGCTCGCGCGATACTCGCGATCGCGGTTCTCTGTCTTGCCGCCACGGGCGGGCGCGGGGCACACGCGGCGCAGTCGATCGCCCCGGCCTCCGGACAACAGGAGCCAGGCGATCAGCCGGCGCGTCCGGAGGGGCTGGTCCTCAAGACCGCAGAGACGATCGAGTTCGACACGAACGAAGTGACGTGGCCGTCGCTCGACGTGTCGCCTGATGGCAAGACCATCGTCTTCGACATTCTCGGAGATCTCTACACGTTGCCGATTGACGGCGGGACCGCGAAGAAAATCATGGGCGGCCTTGCGTTCGATAGTCAGCCGGTTTATTCGCCCGACGGAAAGTCGATTGCGTTTTTGAGCGACCGCAGCGGCGTCGAGAACGTCTGGATCGCGGACGCAGACGGATCGAATCCCCGTGCCGTCAGCAAGGACACTCGCACGAATGCCGCGCCGCAGAGCATGGTCTCGCCGACGTGGACACCGGATGGTCAGTACAT
>DASPWV010000027.1:0-2672 GCA_035637635.1 Vicinamibacterales bacterium
GACGGTCGAGCTAATGCGTTCGCCACCAGCCACATTCCCACGGATACCGTGCTCGGGAGCGAACAGCGCGGTGAGCTTAACGCCGGGCGCGTCATTAATGAGATCAATGCTGCTGCGTCCCTGCTCGTCCCCGCCGGTCTGGTTCGTGATGAGACCTACGCGTTTTCCCTGAATGAGGTGAAGGGAATCGCGCAACAGAACCGTTATGCGAGGCGATACGAGGGGGGACGAGCCGTGACCGGTTGACGCGGCAAGCAGAAAGACCGCTAGAGTCGTCGAGACAGCGGATGTGAAGCGTGGGGGCATGATGCGGTGTCGTGGTTTAGACATACATTTAATCTGTGTCCGGCCCTCATGGCGATGATCGTCGAGGAGGTACCGTGAGCCAACACGCTGGCATTTTGATGACGAGCTCCGCAGTCACTCCCGTCGCCGCCGATCCAGGCCGTCGTCCCCTCGACAGCGAGGTCGACATCTACGGCCTCACACATCCGGGAAAGGTCCGCCCAAACAACGAAGATCACTTTCTCATTTGCGCGCTGCAGAAGCGGATGCAGGTGTACCACACCAGTCTGCCAGACACAAGCGTCCTTGGCGGCAACGAACGGATCGCGATGCTCGGCATGGTAGCCGATGGCGTCGGCGGCGCATCCGCCGGTGAGGAGGCGAGCCGGATGGCGCTCGAGGGCGTGACGCGATACGTGTCGCAGGCGCTTCGCTGCTACTACACAGCGGACGCTACGCAGGATGATGATTTCATGCAAACGCTCGCAGAAGCGGCCCTCAAGGTGCACAACGAGCTCGCGGCCGCAACGCGCGGGAACAATGAGCTGCGCGGAATGGCAACTACGCTCACACTCTGGCTGGGAGTCTGGCCGGACGCATATCTACTCCAGGTCGGCGACAGCCGCGCCTACACGCTGAGAGACGGTGAGCTGGTCCAGCTCTCGCGCGATCAGACGATGGCGGAAGACCTGGTGGAACAGGGTGTGTTCACGCGCGCCGACGCCCGGCATACCAGGTGGGCGCATGTTCTGTCAAGCGCGATCGGTGGCCCGCAGGCCGCCCCGGTCGTGCGGAAGTTCCAGCAGCAATGGGGCCAGGTGGGATTGATGTGCAGTGACGGTCTCACCCGTCACGTGTCCGACGAGCGAATTCGCGAGCGGCTGATGACGACGAAATCCGCACGCGAGGGGTGTGAGGCGCTGCTTCAGGACGCGCTCGATGCGGGCGGGCAGGACAACATCACCATCATCATCGGTCGAACGGCGCCCAAGCCGGAGACCTGATGAGTCGGTCAATCGTGGTGGCGCGGGCGGCGTTGTCTCACCTCTAGTTCGCTGGCCGGAGCTATTACGCACACTCGGCTGGAATAACATCGGCCATTGGCCGACTCGTTGAACGACTAGGTCGGGTACACCTCCGTTCCATTCTCGAATGAATCAGATGCGACTGTGCGCGCACGATTCTCGACGTAGTGGATGAGCGCCAGTAACCTCTGCCGCTCCAGTGGCAGCTCGAGCTCGGCGAGAGTGGCACGCTGCACGCGGTGCGGCAGAGGCACCGGTGTCGCGTCTTCACCGTGGAAGACGACAAACGCGCCGCGAGGACCGAGCGGAATTCTCAGCGTCATCCGGATCTCGTCGATCGCCGAACGTTCGACGAGCACAACGAGTGGTCTGACATCGCCAACGGTTTCGAGTGCATCGGCAAGACTTCGCGAAAAGAAGAGCTGGTAATTCCTGGGTGTGAGTATCTGCGCGATCCCTTCGATCAGCGCAGCATCGGTCCCAACGAGTAGCAGTGAAGTCATCGATCGTGATCCATCCCCCGTAACCGTAATCGGACAGCAAGAAAATTCAACGCTGTCAGCCGGCCGATCCAGCGAGTCTCCTCACGCGAGAATTGCGCCGAAAATCAGCATTCACGAAAACCGCATCCGTTTCGCGTCACGTTCGCCGCTCGATTGCCTCTCGTGTGAGCTGGGCCAGCCGCTCCGGAGAGACTCCATCGATTTCGAGCGTCTTGTTTCGGGAAGACTGACCGGAAACGATTCTGATCGAGCGTCGGGCAACGCCAAGAATTCCCGCGAGATAGGAAATCAGGGCATCGTTGGCCGCGCCGTCCACCGGCGGCGCTGTGAGGCGTATTCGGAGCGCGGTCCCGTGCATGCCGGCGATTTCATTCCTTGATGCCCGCGGCTGAACCCGGACGCTGAGTCGCATAATCTCTTCGGTCGCTGTTGGCTGCTTTCGCCGCATTCCGCCTTATTCCTCAGAAAAGCCGAACGACCGCCCCCTGAATGAACCCGATGAGGAAGTAGGCGATGATGGGCGTGATGTCGATCATGCCGAAGTTCGGGATCACCTGCCTGAGCGGTCGGAGAATCGGTTCGCTCACGGCGTACGACCACCGTATCCATTTCGAGTAGGGCGAGATTGGCAGCCACGAGCTCACTACTCGCACCAGCAGCGCGATCCTGACGAAGTCGAAGAGCCACGAGACAAGCAGCCTCAAGATCCCGCGCGGACCACTCTGCACAGCGAAGATGAGCCCGTACAGCTCGGCGCTCATGGAATTGAGCAGGCTCACGAGCAGGATTCCACCGATTACGACGGCGGCTAGCGCCCAGAGCGGTGCGCTCGCCGGATTGCCGCCAGCTGAGACGACGC
>DASPWV010000028.1:0-3030 GCA_035637635.1 Vicinamibacterales bacterium
TTGTCGAGCACCTCGTAGTGCCCGAAGCGGCGCCCCGTCTGCGTGTCCACTGATCTCTCCCGTCCAGTCCCGTCAGTTGTCCGCAGCAAGGGCGAGCGCGTCCTCGACCACTCGGCTCAACCAGTGCACCGTGTGGAACGCGCTGACACCGAGCACCGCGGAGTGGGCAGCCGTGAGCGGCAGGCGATCGAGCGCGTCGTTCAAATCATCGCGGTGATGAGGGTCGAGTCGCGCGTGTCTCACGAGCGTGCTGAACGCGTCGATCGAAAGGCCTGTCCGCGACACGACCGCTTCGAGGTCCGCCTCGACGGGCGGCGTCCCCTCGAGCACGGCGATGTATCCGAGGATCGCCACGGGATGGAAGTGCGCGATCCAATAGTACTGGGCGCCAACGAGCGTCGCCACCGATGGAGGCGGCATCCACCGGACGGCGGCGGGACGGTCGAAGCCGAGCCTCTCGAGGTCTTCGAGCAGCCAGTCGTCGTGGTGCATCTCTTCCGGGATGTGCTGTGACAAGTACGCCCCCAAGCCGTGCGCGACCGGGTCGTGCTCAAAGTCCGCTCGCGTCCGGTCGAGTGCGGCGCGCATGAGAGGCACGCTGGCCCGCACCACGGCGTGGTTGTGGAGCAGGTACGTCGGATAGACGTCTGCGAATCGCGGATGGTTCCAGAGAGCGCGGGCGGCAGCGTCCAGCCGGCCGGCCACCATTCGCACCTTCGCGCGGAGCATCCGGCTGTGGCTGATGTCCATCAGCGTCTGCCGTGATCGTCGACGACAGGTTGCCTCAGAACAAAATCCCTGCCGTCGGCCCGCCGCCATGCTGCAGCAGGAAGTCGTGTCCCAACTTGTCGCCGATGGAAATGAGCTGATCCACCTCCTGTGCGGTCAGGCTCTCGATGACCGCCTTGTCGGCTTCTGAGAACGAGTAATCGGGGTTGATGATTTCGGCCTGCTGGAGCTTCTGGAGATTGGTCGGCGGCTGCTGGCTCTGAGATTCCATTTGGAGACCTCTTTCGCGATCGAGAGCGGTGTTGTGTCCTCGCCCGTTGGTGACGGGCCACTGGGTCCGCGGCTTGCCTTTCGTTGGCGCGTCGCAGGCCGGCCCCCGGTCAACGGTTCACGTCAACTGTAGCGGTGGGTACTCTAGGAGTGGCCGCTGCGGCAAGTCAAGGCGTTCGACCGTCCGAAGCGTCGGGTGCCATCAGCGCAGGCGCGACCCATTCCGAAAGAATCTCGGAAAGGTCGACGTCAGGGGCAATCAAACAGATATGGCCATGGCCCTTCAGAATGCGCACAGCGGAATGTGGCGCCAGCGATGCCATCAACTCCGCCTGGCTGACCGCGGGCACGAGGTGATCGCAATCGGCGGCCAGAAACAACGTGGGCACGTCCAACATGCTCAAGCGGTGCCGGACGTCGTACCTGCGGAGAATGGACAATCGCGACAGATAACCTTCGCGCGTCGTGTGCCGCATCAGCTCGTGAAACTTCTGAATCTCGTCGCGCCCGGTGTGTCGTGAATGCATGCGAAATGCGGTGAGGTGACGGACGATGCGCATCATGCCCCAGGGCACCCTCTGCAACAGACGATGGGCGAGCCAGAGCCGATGCTGTGGTGTGAAACGCGGGAACGAGTTGAGGACGACCAGACGGCTGACTTTGCGAGGGTGCACCAGCGCGTAGCTCAGCGCGAGCGCTCCACCGAACGACTCCCCGATGACGATTGGTGGCGACGAGGTGTCGGTTCGCTCGTCGTGCTGCAATTCGTCGATCACCGCATTCAAATCGGCAACGAGCGTGTCCATCGTGTCGGCAGTGTCACGCAGCCGGAACGTGACGACGCGATACCCTCGCGCGAGACGTTCGGTTTGCCGGTAAAACAGCAAGCCGGTGCCGTCCAGTCCGGGCACCAGGATGACCGGTGGTCCCTCGCCTTCGATCGCCACGCGCGGCTCGTAGCCCACCTTTCTATGGTACGTTTTCCCGCAACTGCGAGCTGTGAAGGCACCACTTGCTCGAATCACGCGGGTCCTCTGGACGCTCATCTCGCTCATCGTCGTTGAGACGGTCGTGTTTGGTTTGTCGGTGCTGCCCGCGTTTCTGTTCTGGACGTGGGCGTTGTCGTGGGCGACCCCACCCTGGCCGCTCGTGAGGCCGTTCGTGCTATCGGTTTCCCTTGTGCCGGTGTATCTCGTGTTTTCAGTGACGTTGGTTCTGCTGTCCGCGTTCTCGACGCGCATGTGTGGATGGCGCACGGCTGAAGCCGGCGCATGGCGGCTCGGGGATCTCGAGTGGCCGCTGCTCAACTGGACGCGCTACATGGTGTCGACGCACGTGGTTCGCGTGCTCGTCGGTACGTTCTTCCGCAGCTCGCCGTTGTGGACGTGGTATCTCACGCTGAACGGGGCGCATATCGGGCGGCACGTGTATATCAACAGCTTGGCCATCTCCGATCACAATCTCCTCGAATTCGGAGACGATGTCGTGATCGGCGAAGGCGTGCACCTTTCGGGACACACAGTAGAGGGCGGCATCGTGAAGACAGGCCGCGTGCACCTTCGTCGCGGCGTCACGGTCGGACTTGGAAGCCTGGTCGGCATCGGCGTCGAAGCCGGCGAGCGCTGCCAGATCGGCGCCTTGAGCGTCGTGCCGAAGTACACGCGTCTCGACGCTGGCGCGATTTACGCGGGCGTGCCTGTCCGGAAACTCGAGAAGACCATCCCCAGCCCGGTCGAAGTGGGGTAGCGGCTCGCAATCTCTCAATTTCTCACACAGGGGCTGGTGACAATGCGTTGGCTCGTGCTCGTCACGCTCGTGGGTCTTGCAACGGTGGCGATCGGCTGGTCGCGGTCTTCTGCCGATTCGGAGCGGGACCGGCTGACATACGTGACCACGGCGAATCAATTGGGCGTCGTCGGTTACCGCGATCCCGTTGGCGCGATTTCTCTCGATGGTTCGCGTGTCGCGTTGACCGAAGGCCGGCGGGTGTTCGAGGTGCTGAGGACCGGCGGCGTGCGGAACGAGCTCGCG
>DASPWV010000029.1:0-4773 GCA_035637635.1 Vicinamibacterales bacterium
TCGGTCGGCTCGGCCGCGGTGACGGGCACGGTCGCGCGGGTACGGGCCACCAGGACGTAGATCGACGGCACCACGAACAGCGTGAAGAGGGTGCCGATGATCATGCCGCTCACGAGCATGATGCCGATGCTGTTGCGTGCGCCCGCGCCCGGACCCGTCGCGAGAATCAGCGGGAAATGACCGACGACAGTCGCCGCGGTGGTCATCAGGATCGGCCGCAGCCGCGTAGTTGCCGCTTCGAGGACGGCCGCGAGCTTTTCTTTGCCTGCCTCCTGCAGGTGATTCGCGAACTGCACGATGAGAATGCCGTTCTTTGAAACGAGACCGACGAGCGTGATGAGTCCCACCTGGCTGTAGATATTCAGCGTCGTAAACCCAAGAAACGAAAACAACAGGGCGCCGGCCACCGCCAGCGGCACCGATCCCGCGAGAATGATGAACGGATCCCGGAAGCTCTCGAACTGTGCCGCGAGAACCAGATAGATCAGGACCGCCGACAGCAGGAACGTGGTGATGAATCCTCCACCCTCGGTTCGAAGCTGTCGCGACGCGCCTGCGTAGTCGAGGGTGAAGCCGCGAGGCAGATTGGCTCGGGCGTCGTTCTCGAGAAAGCTCAAGGCCTGGTCGAGCGGAACCGGCGGAGGAATCACGCCCTGCACGCGTACGGCGTTGAGCTGCTGAAATTTCTTCAGCTCTCGCGGCTCGGCTGACATGCGCAGGCTTGCGAAAGTGGACAGCGGCACGAGCTTGTCGCCGTTGCCTGTGATGTAGATGTCCGACAGTTGATCGGGCGTCAGGCGTTCGGCGCGTTCGATCTGCGGAATGACCTTGTAGCTTCGGCCCTGAATGCTGAAGCGATTCACATAGTCACCGCCGAGAAGAACGGACAGATCGCGACCGGCCTGACTCAAATCCACGCCCTGCGAACGCAGCTTGTCGCGATCGAAGACGACCTGCGCCTGCGGCTGATCGAACTTCACGTCGGCATCGGCGAAGATGAACAGCCCGCTCGCGAACGCCTTCTTCACCAGCTCACGCGCGAAGTCGCCGAGCTGTTGCGGCTCCGCCGCCGAGGCAATCACGAGATCCACCGGGAAATCGCCGCCGCCAGGCAGCGGCGGAGGAGTCAATGGAATCGCGCGGACGCCAGGAATCTGCGACAGCGGTCGTGCCGCCTCCATCAGGAGTTGCTGCGCCGTTTTGCTCCGTTCGCTCCACGGCTTGGTCACCATTCCCCCAAACCCGCTCGTCGCGGACGTGAGCTGGAACGTGCTCGCGGTCTCGGGAAACGATCGATAGACGTCGTAGATCTGCTGTGTGAACAGCCTGGTCTGCTCGATCGTCGAGTTTGGCGCCGCCTGCACCACCGAAAAGACGACGCCCTGATCTTCGGCCGGCGCGAGCTCACGCTGCGAGAACAGGTAGAAGGGCACGACGAGCGACGCGACGATCAGCCAGAGGACGATCACAACCGGCCGGTAGCGCAGCGTGCCCGACAGCATGGAGGTGTACGCGGCGCGCACGCCTTCGAAGCGGCGGTTGATCCAGCCCGCGAAGCCACGATCCGTGTCTCCAGCGCGCAGGAGCGTCGCGCCCATCATCGGCGACAGCGTGAGCGCGACCACGCCGGAGACGATGACCGCGCCGGCCAGCGTAAAGGCGAATTCGCGGAACAGCGCGCCGGTCAGGCCGCCCTGAATGCCGATGGGCGCATAGACCGCCGCCAGCGTGATCGTCATCGCGATGATCGGACCGACCAGCTCACGCGCCGCATCGAGCGCCGCCTGCTGTGGGCGCTTGCCCTCGTGGAGGTGCCGCTCCACGTTCTCGACCATCACGATCGCATCGTCCACGACGAGACCAACCGAGAGCACGATGGCGAGAAGCGTCAGCAGGTTGATCGTGAAGCCGGCCGCGAGCATCAGAAACACCGCGCCGACGAGCGAAATCGGGATCGCCACCACCGGAATGAGCACCGAGCGGAACGATCCGAGAAAGAAGAAGATGACGACGATCACGATGAGCAGCGTTCCGGAGAGTGTCTTCAGCACCTCTCCGATCGCGTCCTTGATGTAGTTGGTCGAGTCGTACGGGATCCCCACCTTCATGCCTTGCGGCACTTGCGCTTCGATGTCCGGAATCGCCTTGCGCACGCGGCCGATGACATCGAGCGAGTTGGCCGTGGGCAGCACCCAGATGCCCATGAAGGTCGCCGCCTCGCCGTTGAAGCGGACATCCTGCTCGTAGTTTTCGGAACCGAGCACGACATCGGCAATGTCGCCGAGGCGCACGACGACGCCGTTCTGCTCCTTCACGACGAGCTGACGGAATTCGTCCGCCGTGCGGAGATCGGTATTCGCGACCAGATTCACCGAGACCATCGACCCCTTGGTTCGACCCAGGGCAGAGAGATAGTTGTTCCGCGTGAGTGCTTCGCGCACAGCGGACGGCGAGATGCCGTGCGCGGCCATTTGATGCGGCTTGAGCCAGATCCGCATCGCAAACGTGCGGTCCCCGAGGATGTCGGCACGCTGAACTCCGCTGATTGCGCTCAATTTCGGCTGGACGACGCGCTTCAGGTAATCAGTGATCTGGCTTTGATCGAGCTCCGCGGACGAGAAGCCGAGATACATGGCGGCAAATTGCGTATCCGCTGTCTCGAGCTCGATGATCGGCGCCTCCGCTTCCGGTGGTAGGTCGTTGCGTACCTGTGCCACCTTCGATTGAATCTGCGTCAGCGCCGCGTTCGTGTCGTAATTGAGCTTCAGGTGCACCGTTATCGTGCTGACCGCCTGGGCGCTCGACGACTCCATGTAGTCGATGCCGTCGGCGCTGGCGATCACGCGCTCGAGCGGCGTCGTGATGAAGCCGCGCACGAGATCCGCATTGGCGCCCACGTAGGCCGTCGTCACGCGCACGACGGCGATGTCGCTGCGGGGGTACTGGCGCACGCTCAGCGCGCGAATCGATTGCAGTCCCGCGATCAGGATCACGAGATTGACCACGACGGCGAGGACCGGCCGCTTGATGAAGAGATCTGTGAACTTCATGGCATGTTCTCTGGCTTGATTAGCTGTTGTCCGGCCTGGGCTTGGGCCTATTCGCGGGCTGTACTTTGTTGTTGATGATCACCGCGGCGCCGTTGCGCAGCTTGAACACCCCCGACGTGACCACCTCGTCTCCCGGTTTCACACCGGTGAGGACGGAGATCTGATCGCCACGTGTGGCGCCGAGGGTGACGACCTGCTGGTGCACGCCTCGATAGGTCTGGCCGTTCTCACCTTTGATGTCGGTGACGACAAAGACAGAATCGCCGTACGGCGCGTAACTGATCGCGGAGGCCGGCAGCGACACGACCGAGCTGGCGCCGCCGAGAACGACTTCCGTTTGCACGAACATGCCGGGACGCAGCCTCCCCTCCGGGTTGGCAAGCGTCGCTTGAATCTGAATGTTCCGCGTCGTCGGATCGACAACCGAGTCGATCGCCGTCACCCGCCCGGTAAGCTCCTTGCCGGCGAGATCACCCGTCGTGATGCGCACACCGCGTCCCGCACGCATTGCGCCCGCGCTCTGCTGCGGAACGCCGAAGTTGACGTAGATGGGGTTGAGCGACTGCAGCGTCACGAGGGGGTCGCCACCCGACAGGTACTGGCCAAGATTGACCTGGCGGAGTCCGAGGATGCCTGAGAAAGGCGCGCGGATCGTCTTGCGATCGATCGCCGCGCGAATCTCACCCACGTGCGCGTCTGACTGGCGGCTCTCCGCTGTCGCGCGATCGAACTCCGCCTGCGAGATGACGCGCTCGTTGAGCAACCCCTGCATGCGATCGAAATTCACGTGCGCGAGATCGCGCTGCGCATCGGCGGCTGCCAGCTGCGCGCGCTCCTGTCTTGTGTCGAGCACCGCCAGGACATCACCCGCGCGCACCGACATTCCCGACTCGAACGCGATGCGATCGACAGTCCCCGGCAGATCTGCACTGACCGTCACGCCGTGTACAGCCGCCACGGTCCCGATTGCGTTCAGCGTAGCGGGCCACATCTCCTCGGCCGCCACAATCGTCGTCACCGCTTCGGGGGGCGGCTGGAACGCCGCGCCCTGGGCAATGGCCGTCTGGATCTGCTTGAACTTCACGAACCCGAGGCCGCCGACAATGAGCAGTGTCACGACCAACATCACGATCATCCGTTTCGCCATGTGTTCCTCTCCGCGATCAAAAAAGCGCGCACACCCGCAGCGCCGGCCGTGCGAAATGAAGGGACGGTATGAGCTCGCACGCCGGCGCCACGATCTTTGTCACTGCATTAGCGGCCAGCGTTGAGGAGAATCCCGCCGTACACGCGATGGCCGTATCGCGTCTCCTGCCCGAAGAAGCTCGGCGCGTCGTCCTTTGATCGAACCGTGATGAACCGGTAGTCGCCACGCAGTCCCCAGCGGCCGTTGAACCACTTGACACCGCCGCCGACATTGCCCGTCAGGAACGTGTCGCTATCGTTGATGCCGAGACCGGTTTTCTCGAACAGCGTGAGGCCGCCGACTCCTCCGGTGACGTACGGCACCACCGAGCTGTGGTTCGCCGCGGAGACGACAAGGTTGCCGCTGTAATTCAGCAGATTCGGCGTCTTCTGAGTGACGATGCCCCCCGGGAATTCCAGGTCTTGCGAGATGCCGAGCGCGCCGCTCACTTCGCCCTCGACGCCGATGTAGCGATTGAAGTGGACCTCGACGCCGGCGCCGAGATCGTAGTTGCCGAACTTGGGAGCTTTCGTGTCC
>DASPWV010000030.1:0-3452 GCA_035637635.1 Vicinamibacterales bacterium
CGAGCTCGATCATTTTTCCGAGCATTTCCTCTATCCGCTGATCTTCCACGTGCTCGAGATGGCTTTCCACGCGTTGGTCGACGCGGGATATCCGCCCGAAGCGGCGCTCATGGAGTTGCACGGCTCGGGCGAGCTGGGGCAGGTGCTCACGTCCGCTTCACGCGAGGGTCTCTATCAGATGATTCAGAGCCATGCATCACCGGCCTGTCAAGTGGGCATGGCGCATTATTGGCATCGAGCGGCCGGCGATGAGACGGATGTCCGCGCACGCATCCGTCAGGTGCTCGACGCGATTGGCGATGGCCGTTTCGCGCGATACCTTCAGACGCAGCAGGAGCATGGATATCCCGACTTGGAACAGTGGCGACGAAGTCGATCGACCGCCCTCATTGAAGCCGAGCACCGGTTGAGCGAAATGTTGCGGAAGCCGCTCGCCGATGAGCCATGACCGGTGACATGAAGTTGCCAACCAGCATGGCGTTCCCGCGGTTGGTCACGCGCTACTGAACGAGGTCGTCAATGAACCGGCGCACAATCTCGGTCGCGGCAGGTTCAGCACGAACGTAACAGACTCGTGAGGCTTCAGGTCGCACGGATAGTCGATGAAGAAGAAGCGATTGGACTTTGGCAAGACGGCATTGCCGCGATTGGCGATCAGTTCGCGAGGGCAATTGGCCGCGGGACAGTGGAGTGGCGGAGGCGACGCACACAGGCACGACGCGTTGGTGAGTTGTTTCCCGGTTGCGCGGTGCTGGAACAACAAGCGTTTGCCGAACACGCCTGTCGCAAGTACTCGGGACGAGTCGGCCGATCGGCCGCCGCGAAGGCACTTGAAGCAGATGCAGTCGATCTCGCAGTGCGAGCCACGTCAGGCACGTACACACGCGCTACGACAGTCTGCTTTCGCGAGGAATCCCGCGAAACGAAGCTCGCGCGTCGGTCGCAGACGGCGAAGAGCACCGGCGGGACCTGTGGCGGCGCGGCGCGTGAAGAATGAGAAAAGCAAAGCGCGATTGCATCTGGTCGTTATCATTCGACTTGCTGTCAGCCAAAGTACCCGTCTGGATCACAAGTGTTGGCCGAGACGCCGAGCTGACAGGTGCCCTTTCAGACGAGCTCCGTCGGGAAGTGACGCGTCGAGGGGACGAACTCCTCGGGCGGAAATTCGCGCCGCCTCTGAGTCTGCCCCGTCAATAATTCGTCACCCGCCTATACTGGAAGTGACTCGCGGACCCCGTAGGCTTCGCGAATGCGGTCAGAAGGCCCGCACTCCATATGTCCGTCGCTCCATCCGCGCAACTCAATCGCCCGCCCGTCGCCAATCCCCATATCCGAAACATCGCGATCATCGCGCACGTCGACCACGGCAAAACCACGCTCGTCGATGCGATGTTTCAACAGTCCGGGATCTTCCGTGTCAACGAGCGCGTGACCGACCGCGCGATGGATTCAAACGAGCTCGAACGCGAGCGCGGCATCACCATCCTCGCCAAGAACACCGCCGTTCACTACCAAAACATCCTGATCAACATCGTCGACACGCCGGGCCATGCGGATTTCGGGGGCGAAGTCGAGCGCACGCTGTCGATGGTCGATGGCGTGCTGCTGCTCGTGGACGCATCGGAAGGTCCGCTTCCACAAACACGCTACGTGTTGCGCAAGGCGCTCGAACGCGGACTGCCGCCCATCGTTGTCGTCAACAAGGTGGACCGCGCAGACGCGCGTCCGCAGGCCGTGCTCAACGAGGTGTACGACCTGTTCATCGATCTCGACGCGACCGACACGCAGATCGAGTTTCCCGTGATCTATGCGAGCGGGAGAGCTGGCACGGCGAGCCACTCCTTCGACGAGCCGGGCAGCGACCTGCGGCCGTTGTTTGACGCGATTCTCGAGCACGTCCCGCCCCCCCGAGGATCGGCCGACGCGCCGCTGCAAATGCAGGTCGCCAATCTCGACTCCAGCGATTACCTCGGTCGCATCGCCATCGGGCGGGTCTTCAACGGCCGCGTGCGGATCAACGATCCAATCGTCGTGCTGAAGCTGGATGGACGAGAGTGGGAAACGCGCGTCACCAAACTGTACACATTCGAGGGTCTCAAGCGCGTCGAGACCTCCGAGGCCGCCGCTGGTGAAATCATCTGTCTCGCTGGAATCGAGGACATTACGATCGGAGAAACCATCTCAGATCCGGAGCATCGCCTCGCGATTCCGGCAATTGCCATAGACGAGCCAACCGTCTCGATCGTATTCGGCGTCAACACCTCGCCGCTTGCCGGACGCGACGGCCAGTACGTGACCTCACGGCACCTGCGTGAGCGGCTCGCGCGCGAGCTGCTCGGCAATGTCTCGCTTCGTATCGAAGACACCGACACCCCGGAGCAGGTGAACGTCGTCGGTCGCGGCGAGCTGCAGCTGTCCATCCTGATCGAGATGATGCGCCGTGAAGGGTTTGAGGTGCAGGTGGCGCGTCCGGAAATCGTGACCCGCGAGATCGACAGCATGAAGATGGAACCTGTCGAAGATCTCGTCATCGACGTGCCCGAGGAATTCCAGGGCGTGGTCATTGCGCAGGCGGGACAGCGCCGGGGGACGATGACGCGAATGGTCAATCATGGGAGCGGGCGTGTGCGCCTCGACTTCCGCATTCCCGCCCGCGGCCTCATCGGGTTCAGATCGCAGTTCCTGACCGACACGAAGGGCACGGGCATCATGAATCACCTCTTTGCCGGATGGGAGCCGTGGCACGGCCCGATTCCGTCACGAGTCACCGGCGCGCTCGTCGCCGATCGCTCAGGCAGCGCGACGGCTTACGCGCTGTCGAACTTGCAGGAACGCGGCACCATCTTCATAGAGCCCGGCACCACGGTGTACGAAGGCATGATCATCGGCGAGAACGCCCGCCTGAACGACATGGACGTGAACGTCACGAAGGAAAAGAAGCAGACGAACATGCGCGCGTCGACGGCAGACGAAGCCATCCGGCTGGTGCCGCCGCGTCTGCTTGGCCTCGAGCAGGCCATCGAGTTCATCAACGACGATGAGCTCGTCGAAGTCACACCAAAGGCCATTCGACTGCGAAAAAAGGTGTTGGACGCGAACCGGCGGCCCCGCCGTGGCGACGAATAGATCGCGCACCATCGACATCACACGCGCCACTGTTCTGCGGCTGGGTCGGCGCCGTCGTCCTGGTGTGGCTGTGGCTGCATCTCTGGTGGTGGATTCTCTGTTTGTGGCGGCGGCCATTCTTGCCATTGCGCTGGATCCGATTGTCGATCGCCTCGATACCTCCTCTATCACGCCGTCGAGAACTACTACATCGCGCCGCGAGTCGACGGCCGCGAACTGTGCTTGTCCGACCTGGCGGTCATCGGCGCGTTTGTCGTCGGAGCGGAGCTGGGTGGGGTCATGGGCGCCCTGGCCTCTAGCGGCGATTTACCTTTCCGTCGAAAAGA
>DASPWV010000031.1:0-3631 GCA_035637635.1 Vicinamibacterales bacterium
CGCACGCCTCGCTCGGTCGCATGGCTCTTGCATCGGGCGAAACAGGAGAGGCGATCAAGATGTTTCGAGTGGCCCTCGCCGCGGGCGCCATCGATCGCGCCGCCGTCCACACCGATCTCGCGGAAAGCTTGTTCAAGAGCGGGCGGCGTGACGAAGCCAAACGCGAAGCGCTCGCTGCGCTCGAAATCGCGCCGACCTTCGAGCGAGCACAGGACTTGCTGCTGAAGCTCTCCGAGCCACGTCAATGAAGCGCGTCCCGGTTTTTCTCGCGTCGCTCACGCTGGCGGCGTTGGCCGTGGCGCAGACTCCGCCCGTGCCGGCCGACGACCGCTTTGCGGGCCTGCAGTGGACCTTTGCCCGCGTCAAATACAACTCGTTCGCGGGCGAGGCGCAGAGCCAGCTTCGCGTCGGCTACTGGGAAGAGCCCTGGGCGATCGACGCACCCGCGGCGGAACAGAATCTCACGCGCCGGCTCCGAAGTGTGACGGCGATCGAGGTGCTGGATCCCATCGTGATCACGCTCGACAGCGACGCGCTGTGGCGTCACCCCTGGATCTACATGGTCGAACCGAGCAATCTCGTGCTGAGCGACAAAGACGCGTCAACGCTTCGTGAGTTCCTGCTGCGCGGCGGGACGCTCACCATGGACGACTTCCATGGTCCCTACGAGTGGGAGCTGACCACTCGGCAGCTGCAGAAGGTGTTTCCCGATCGGCAAATCGTCGAAATAGAGCCTCCGCATCCGATTTATTCCGTCTTTTACAAAGTCGACAAGTATCCCCAGATTCCCGGACTCGGATCGTTCTTTCAGGGGCGGACGTGGGAGAAGGGCGGCTTCGTGCCTCATCTGCGCGGCATCCTCGATGACACCGGGCGGCCCATGGTGTTGATCAACTGGAACACGGACATGGGAGACGGCATGGAGTGGTCCAACGCGGAAGACTATCCGGGCTACGTCAAGTGGACCGCGCTGGCCTACCAGATGTTCATCAACGAGGTCATCTACACCCTCACCCACTGAGTTCCCTTATGCCGGAAACAACCGAAGTCACGACGCTCGCGGCGCGAGTCGCCGACGGGCGCGATCGCATTCTCCACGAGCTGCGCAAAGTCATCGTCGGACAGGACGAAGTCGTCGAGCAGGTGCTCATGGCCCTTTTTACCGGCGGCCATTGCCTGATCACCGGGGTTCCAGGACTTGCGAAAACGCTGCTCATCAAGACGCTTGCGGAAATTCTGCATCTCAGCTTCAAACGCATTCAGTTCACGCCCGATTTGATGCCGGCGGACATCACCGGCACCGAGATTCTGGACGAGGAGGGCGGGCGGCGCGCGCTCAGGTTCGTGCACGGGCCGATCTTTGCGCAGATCCTCCTCGCGGATGAAATCAATCGAACGCCGCCGAAAACGCAGGCGGCCTTGCTCGAGGCGATGCAGGAGTATCACGTGACGGCCGCAGGCCGAACGTACGAGCTCGAGCGCCCGTTCTTCGTGCTGGCGACACAAAACCCTATCGAGCTCGAAGGGACATACCCTTTGCCCGAAGCGCAGCTCGATCGATTCATGTTCAACATCGTGATGACGTACCTCTCGCCGGAAGACGAGGTGCGAGTGGTGACACAGACAACTGGCGCGACGCACACCTCGCCCGAGAGGGTGTTCGACGGGCGCGACATTCTCTCCTTCCAGGAGAACGTTCGCGAGGTGCTCGTCGCCGACGAAGTGGCGCGCTTTGCGGTGCTCCTTGTCGACAGCACGCGGCCCGGCCGCGGCGCGCGGCTTGAATTCATGGAGAAGTGGGTGAAATGGGGCGCCGGTCTGCGCGCCTCTCAAGCGCTGATTCTCGGCAGCAAAGCACGTGCGTTGATGCGCGGCCGACATCACGTCTCGGTGAAGGACATCCAGGCGCTTGCGAAGCCGATTCTCCGCCATCGCGTCATCCCGAACTTCTATGCGGAAGCTGAGGGCGTGACCGCGGACAACTTGATCGAGCAACTGCTCGACGCCGTGCCGGCGCCCGCCAGCGGACTGTAGTCAGAGCCTGACGATGGCGCCTTCTGAACCCCGCACGAAATATCTCGATCCCGCCGTCGTTGCCAAGCTCGGCACGCTGGAGCTCAAGGCGCGCGCCATCGTCGAAGGATTTCTCAGCGGCCTCCATCGCAGCCCGTTCAAAGGATTCAGCGTCGAGTTCGCCGAATATCGGGAGTACTTTCCCGGAGACGATCTCTCCACGCTCGACTGGAAGGTGTACGGGAAGACGGATCGCTATTTCGTCAAGAAGTACGAGGAAGAGACGAATCTCGATTGCCACATCCTGGTGGATGTCAGCGCATCCATGGGATACGGCTCGAGCGGCATCACGAAGCTGCAGTACGGCTCGTACCTCGCGGCGGCGCTTTCGTATCTGATGAACCGCCAGCGTGACGCCGTTGGCCTGATCACGTTCGACGATCGGATTCAGCACATGCTGCCGGCGCGCGCGCGTCCCGGTCACCTCACGTCGATTCTGGTGACGCTCGAGCGAATCAAGCTCGGTACCCGGACGGACGTCGCCAAGCCGCTTCGCGACCTCGCGGAGGCCATTCGCAAGCGCGGCCTCGTCGTTCTGATTTCAGACCTGCTGGACGACACGGACCGCGTCCTCGACGGGCTGAAACACTTTCACCACCGGGGCACCGAGGTTATCGTGTTCCATGTGCTCGATCCGGCGGAGCTCGACTTTCCGTTCAACAAGGCGGCCCGCTTTCGAGACATGGAAACGCAGGAGGAAGTGCTGGCGATTCCCGACGCGGTACGCGAGCCGTATCTGCAGGCTGTCGGGGAACTGATCAGCCACTACAAACGAGAGTTGCGGATGGCGGGCATCGACTACACGTTGCTCAACACATCCGTACCGCTCGAAACGGCGTTGATGTCGTATCTCTTCACCCGCAAGAAATCCTTTTGAGTCGAGTGGTGATCAGACGCTTCAACCTGGCGTTTTTGAATTCTGAATGTGAAATGCTGAATTCCTGACGAATCGCGAATGTTTGGCCTCTCGTTTCTCTATCCGCTGTTTCTCGCCGGCGCGCTTGCCGCCGCAATACCAATCGTTCTCCACTTGTTTCGCCGGCGCACTGAAGCCGTTGTCGACTTCCCAGCCGTGCGCCTCATGCAGAAAGCGCCCGTCGAGCAGCAGCGCCGCCGTCGCATTCGCGAGCTGATTCTGCTCGCGCTGCGCGTCACCGCGCTGGCGTTGCTGGCGTTTGCTTTCGCGCGTCCGTACTTGAGGTCTTCGGTGGCGGCGATGACCTCGCCGATTGCCATCGTCGCGCTCGATACATCGATGAGCATGTCGGCTCCCGGCACATTCGACGCCGCGAAACAAGCGGCACGCCGTGCGGTGACCGACACGCCGCCGGCGGCGCTTGTCGGTCTCGTCACGTTCGCCGATGCGGCGACGCTCGTCGTGCCGCCGACGACCGATCGCGGCGGCGTCATCGCCGCTATCGACGCTTCGCGTCCGGGCGCCGGTGGCACGCGGTATCGCACCGCGCTCTCGCGCGCGGCAGAAGCCGTTGGTGCAAGCGCCGGGCGCATCGTTGTCGTCACAGATTTGCAGCAGGCCGGCTGGGAAACTGCTGACGAA
>DASPWV010000032.1:0-15482 GCA_035637635.1 Vicinamibacterales bacterium
TATTACGGCGACAACGGCTTCAGCCAAATCGAAGCGCTGCCGGCAGACATTCCCTTGAGCCGCCCGCATGTGAAGGTGCTCACGGACTGGCCGTCAAATGCGGGCGAGCCGCAAGTTTCCCCTAACGGGAAATGGCTCGCGCTGACCTCCGCCCGCAGCGAGACACCAAACGGACCACGCGTCAACGGCATCTGGGTGATGCCTATTACGGGCGGCACTCCGCGGCTGGTCGTCAAGAGCGCGGATACACCGCAGTGGTCCCCCGACAGCGCGCGAATCGCGTTCATCTCGAGCGACACGGAATGGCGCAACGTGGGCGTCGCCGATGTGGCGAGCGGCCGTCCCCAGATGCTCACGAACGACACGTGGGACAACGGCAATCCCAAGTGGTCTCCCGATGGCCGGTCCATCGCGTTCGTCGCCAACAAGCAGTGGAACTTCTACCTGATGAAAGTTCCGGCGGAGGGCGGAGCCGCGCAGCAGCTCACCGATCGCGCGGGCGTCAACGGCGGGCTCGAAGGACAGAATGTCCGCGGCACGTTTCATTGGACGCCGGACGGCAAGTCGATCGCCTACACGTTCATGAACCACGGGCTGACGAGCGACATCTGGGTTATCCCGTCCGAGGGCGGTACTCCGAAACAGCTCACCAACAACATGCCGCCCGCACTCACTCAAGATCGTTTCGTCGCTCCGGAGCTGGTCTCGTACAAATCGAAAGGTGATGTCGAGATCCCGGCGTTTCTGTTCAAGCCGAAGAATCTGCAGCCGGGCCGAAAAGCGCCGCTCTTGTTGTACTCGCATTCCTTCGGCGGCGGCATGTTCGTCAACGGGTTCTATCCCTTCGTGCAGTACTTCGTCTCGCGCGGTTTCGTCGTGCTCGCCCCCGAGGTTCGAGGCAGCACTGGAAAGGGACGCACGTTCGCCGGCGCGAACCGCGGCGATTGGGGCGGACTCGATATCGATGACACCGTGGCAGGCATCGACTACCTCGATGGCCTGGGATTGATCGATCGCAGCCGCGTCGTCATGCAAGGCGGGAGCACCGGCGGGTATCGGACGATGCAGACGGCCGTGCGGTTCCCCGATGCGCTCAAAGCCGCGGTCAATCTGTATGGCCCGACGAACGTCGTCAGCCTCCACGAGTTCTACCAGGGGACCAGGCGGCGTTCGATGATGATGGACAGTGTCGGCGGCGATCGCGGCGATCCAAGCCAGGCGCCGGAACACTGGCGCGAGAGATCAGCCACTTACAACGTCGATCGCATCAAGACGCCGATTCTGTTGCTCTGGGCGGACCGGGATCTCGGCGTGCCGCTCAGTCAAGCCGACGAGTATTACCGCCTCGCCAAGCAAAAAGGCGTGCCCGTCGACTACATTGCGTACAGCAACGAATCGCATGGCTGGTACACGTGGCGCCCTGAAACGCTGAAAGATGCGCTCACGCGGGTGTCGGCGCACTACGACAAGTATCTGGGTCAGGACGAGGGAACGCGCTGACGCGAGGTTCGAGTTTCGAGGTTCGAAGTTCGACGTTCGGGGTTCGACGGTTCGATCGCGCTTGCGCCTCGCGAACATCGAACTCCGAACGTCGCACCTCGAACCTCGAACTTTCGAACCGGGGAGGGACGAAGGTCGCTTAGCGGGGACGGAGGTCGCTCAACGGGGGGACAGAGGTTCGCTTAACTGGAGGCGCGTATGCGTTCGATGAATTCCGTCGCAAACCAGGTCGTCATGCTCGCGTTGTTGACCCTGATCACCAGCTCGCCGGCCTTCGGCCAGGGCTTCACGGCGGCGGTCCTCGGCACCGTCACCGACAACACGGGTGCGGTCCTTCCCGGCGTCACGATCACGGTGACGAACACGGACACGGGACAGCAGCGCGCCCTTCTCACCGACGAACGCGGCAACTACCAGGCCCTGCAACTGCCGCCCGGAAAGTACTCCGTCGCCGCGGAACTTCAGGGCTTCAAACGTCTCGTGCGTGATGCGATCACGCTGCAGGTCGATCAGCGGCAACAACTCAACTTCAGCCTCGAGTTGGGCACCGTCAGCGAGAACGTCACCGTCGTCGGCGAAGCCGCGCAGGTGCAGACCGAGACGGCGACGGTGGGCGCGGTCGTAACCGCGCAACAGGCGCAAGAGCTGCCGCTCAACGGCCGCAACTTTCTTCAACTGAACCTGCTGGTGCCGGGCGCGATCCAGACGATCAAGACCTCGGTGCTTGCGAGCCAGGGCGGCGGCATTGTCGTACACGGTCTGCCTGACAATCAAAACTCGTACTGGGTCGACGGAATGGACAACGCCTCGCAGGCGATTGGTCAGTACGTGGTGAACATGCCGCAGGTCGCGGTGCAGGAGTTCCGCGTGATGTCGCCGGCCTACGACGCCGAGTTCGGTCGAACGGCCGGCGCACAGATCAACGTGATCACCCGTTCCGGCACGAATCTGTACCACGGCGATGCATCGCTCTTCGTCCGCGACAGCAGGTTCGATGCGAAGAACGTCTTCGATCCGCCCGGGAAGATTCCGGCTTACAACCGCAAGCAGTTCGGCGGCTCGATCGGTGGTCCTGTGATTCGCGGGAGGACGTTCTTCTTCCTCGCGTTCGACGGCCAGCGGCAGGAATACGGCATGAGCGCGTCGGCGGTTGTGCCGTCCGTGAAAAACACCAAAGGGGACTTCTCGGATATCAGCACCGTCATTCGCGATCCGCTGACGGGGCTTCCGTTTCCAGGCAATGTCATTCCGCAGGAACGCCTCAACGCGACTGGATTGGCGATGGCCTCGTTTTATCCCCCGCCGAACAGCGGCACGAATACGCTGCTCGTGAGCCCGATCGGCACGAACCACGACGACGTGATGCTCCTGAAGCTCGATCAGGCACTGACGAACAAGAATCAGCTGAGCTTCCGGGCGGTTCACGAGCGCATCGAATATCGCGATCCGATTGCGCGTTATCAGAACGTGACGAACATCCCCGGCTTCGGTCTGCTCGATCTCAACGATCACAAGACGACGATGGGCATCAGTGACACGCATATGTTCACGCCGACGCTCATCAGCGAGGTCCGATTCGGCTGGAATCGATGGCCGCTCCAGTACACGGCGCAGACGAACGACAAGGACTACTGCTCCGCGCTCGCCATCCAAGGGTGCAATGGCGGCAGGCGTAATTGGGGATTTCCGCCGACGAGTCTCAACAACGTGTACGCGCAGCTCGGCGGCAGTCCCAGCACGCAGAGCGGCCCATTCGACACGACGTTTATCGCGCCGACGCTCACGATGGTGAAAGGCAATCACACGATGAAGTTCGGGTTCGACTTCCATCACTTCACGTCGGATTACGCGACGCAAATCGGTCCGGGCGGCGCGTTCATCTTTCAGAACGGCCGGTGGTCTGGGAATGCGCTGGCTGATTTGCTGCTGGGCCTTCCCTACCAGGCGACGTTGCAGAACTTCCCGGATAACGACCCCAGCTTTCTGTTCAGAGCCAACCAGGCGGCCGGGTTCTTTCAAAACACCATGCGCGTCACGTCGAACCTGACGGTGACAGCGGGGCTGCGTTACGAAGTGCAATTCACCGCCACGGAAGGCAAGAACCGGCTTGCCAATTACGACGAGGACACACGCACGCTTCGACTTGCCGGCGTCAACGGCGAAAGCGAACAGCTTTACGACCACGATTCATCGATGTGGGCGCCTCGTCTCGGCTTCGCGTGGTCACCGAATCAGAGGACCGCCGTTCGCGGCGGCTACGGTCTTTTCTACCAGCTCTATCCGATCACCACGCCGCTCACCATGCGGCAGAACGTACCCTTCTTCAACCGGTACACCATCGTCGGCGACGGCAGAACGATTACGGTGAACAACGCGTTCACCACGGGACTTGTCGCGAACGTGCCCGCCGTCAACGGCGTGCAGCGCGATTTGAAGCAGGGTCGGGTGCAGCAATTCAGCGTCGGCGTGCAGCGCGAAATTCTGCCGGGGATGGTGGCGGATATCGGCTACGTCGGCCATCGGGCATCGCGGCTGATCGGACCGGTGCAGATCAACTCGCCGGTCCCCGCGGCCGGTGCGGTTCAGGGGCGGCGCCCCAATCCCGCCTATGCCGGCATCACCATCCAGAAGCCGGCGTATCACTCACGGTACGACGGTCTGGAAGTACGACTCGAGAAGCGGCTGTCGAACGGCACCAATTTCCTTCTGTCCTACACGTTCAGCCAAACCCTGGGCGACGCGGCTCCGCAGGATCCGCGCGACATCGATGCGAGCTGGGGGCCGACAGGAACCGATGTGACGCATCATCTCGCGTTCAGCCACGGCTACGCGCTGCCGTTCGGCAAAGGCCGCCGCTTCCTCGCCAACATGAGCCCGATCGCCGAGGCACTGCTTGGCGGCTGGCAGCTTCGCGGGATCGTGCAGGTGACATCGGGACAGGCGCTCACACCGCTGCTTGGCATCGACAACACGAACACTCAACTCAATGCGGATCGGCCAAACCTCGTCGGCGATCCCTATGACTCGACGCCAAGCTGTCAGACGCGCACGCCCACGTGCTGGTTCAACGCGGCAGCCTACGCGACGCCGGCACAATTCACGTTCGGCGACGCAGAAACCGGATCGCTTCGCGGTCCTGGTTATTTCGCGTGGGATACATCGTTGGCCAAGACGTTCACGATGGGCGAACGGCGTCTCGAGTTCCGCGCTGAGGCGTTCAACGTGACGAATCGGGTGAACTTCGACAACCCGACGCTGACGGTCGTCTCGAACTTTGGTCGTATCACTACCGCCAAGCCGTCGCGGCAGATGCAGTTTGGCGTGAGATTTATTTTCTGAACAACGGACGGGCCACAAAGACACCGAGACACAGCGAAATCTTTTTGGAGATCTCGTACTAAGTTTTTTCTCGGTGGCTCTGTGTCTCTGTGGCTTCGTTGATCTGCAACCTGCCTTACGGAAAAGACGGCGGCGGCACGCGGCGCTTGGTGGCTTGCTCGAACGCGTAGCTCACTTCGATCAGCTTCGGTTCGCTGCACGCTCCGCCCTTGAAGTTGACGCCGTACGGCTCGGGCCGCGCGTTGAATCCCGGCGGGAACGGCGGCGTCGGCGAGTTTGGAACCGTGCCAAACGGCACTTGAATGGTCGGGTAGCCGGCACGGTCGGAGATGTCGGACCCGGCCGATCCTGGAAGCATCAACGCGTCCAGATTGTTCGCCTTCATCACCGCGTCAAACCCGTTCGCCCGTGACATCGCAAGGTCCTTCGCGCGATCTGCCTCGTACCTCGCGCGGTCCCTCTCGAGATCGACCTCGTCCGAAATGTTCATGCGACCCATGCCGTAGCGCATCGCTCCGGAAGGGATGTGGGTCATGTTCCACATCCGCAGCTCCGTCAGCGTTTTCACAGGCGCATTCGCCCCGAGCGTTGTCAGCCACTTGTTGAAGTCGCGCTTGAACCCGTACTTGAGGACAATCGAGCAATCGCTGTCTTTGCCGCGCACCTTGTCGCCATCGGCGCAAATTGGAAACAGCGCGTAATTCTGGTCGGGATCCTTCGTCAGGACGCTCGGAAGATCGGCGGGATCGATCACGATTGCGCCTTGCTGTTTCAGGACGGCAATCGCCTCGGTCATCAGCTTCGCCTGCGCGTCGTTGATGCCGCCGAGCGGTCGCTTGGCCGTCGGCGGAGTGACAGCATCGTAGAAAAAGGCGCGGGGAATCCCGATGCGCGCCCCCTTCAAACCGTTGACGTTCAGGAATCGCGTGTAGTCGCGTCCCGGCGGCGGCGCGCAGACCGTCGTGGCCGGATCGTTCGGGTCCGGCTTCTCGCCTTCCAGAATGCCGAGCAGAATTGCCGCGTCCGTCACGCTCTTTGCCATCGGACCCGTCATGTCCTGGTCGGATGTGACCGGGATCACTCCATAACGGCTGATACGGGCGAGCGTCGGCCGGATGCCGACCAGCATCGCAACGTTCGACGGACCGAGGAGCGATCCGGTCGTGTCGGTGCCGATGTCAGCCGCCCAGAGACTCGCGGCCGTGCCGCCTCCATAACTCGAGCCTGCGGGCGTCATCGCCGGTCGTCCATCCATCGTCGCATCGCGCGGATCTTTGCGCGGGTCGTACGGATTGAGGCCGAATCCGGTGAGCGCGTTGTAGTTGGCGGGCGCGGGCGTCGGACCACCCGTGACCCACCCGGCGAATTCGTTAAGCCGGGTCTTCGCAATGATGATCGCGCCGGCGTCGCGCAGGTGCTTCGTGAGGGTGGCATCGTAAGGCGGCACGAAGCCTTCGAAGACGGTAGCGCCGCCTGTGGTCGGCACGTCGTTGGTGTGGATGTTGTCCTTGAGCGCGATCGGAATGCCGTGCAGCGGGCCGCGGACGCGGCCCTGAGCGCGCTCTCGATCGCGTTCGTCGGCTTCCTTGAGCGCGTTGGGATTCACGTTCATGATCGCGTTCAGCTTGCCGTTGTAAATCGCGATCCTCGTCAGATACTGCGTGACCAGCTCGCGCGAGGTCACGCGCCCCTCGCTCATCGCCTTCTGCATGTCGGGGATTGAAGCCTCGACGACGGTGAACGGCTTGTGAGGCGCTGAAGGCTTGCTCTGTCCCGCGAGCGGCGCGACGAGACCTCCAACGGCGAAGAGCAAGAACGCAAATCGTTTCATGCGACTCCGTCCAGTGTGTCAGGGTAACGTGTGATCCCTACGGCCGCTCCCGTTCCCGCGCAACCGCAGATCACCACGACACGCGGAACCCGACTTTTGCCGTGCGCGGCGCGAGAATCGCCGTCGGTCGCTGGAACGTCGGCCCGGTTGCCGCGCTGACGATTTCTGCGGCGTACGAGTTCGCGAGGTTGAACCCGTCGAGGAACACGCGCAGCTTGGCGACGGGGCCAAGATCGATCGTCTTCTCGACGCGCAGATCGAACAGCGACACGTTATCGTAAGCGAACTCGTTGTATGGCGTCACGGCGATTCCCGCAGACGTGAACGTGCAGGCGCACGACGCGGGAGCCGACACGGCCAGCGTCCGGGCGTAGTTGGCGCCGGACTGGAACTGATAGGCGGCGCTCAGCAGGATGTTCCAGGGTAGTGTGTAGGTGCCGCTCGCCTTGAGGCTGTACAGCCGGCGATCTTCGTCGAAAGGACCGTTCGCCGTGTTGGGAAAGCCTGCCGGGTAGTCGTGTATCCAGGTGTAGCCGAAGCCCGAACTGAGCGACCAGTTCTGGCCCCGCCGTTTGCTGAGCGTTACTTCCATCGACTTGTAGGTCCCGTTGTTCGGGATGCTCATGACCACCGTCGTCGTCGGGTAGGTGCCGATGAGGGCATTGGGAATCCCGTAATACGTGAGGTTCCGGTCATCGGACGATCCGAGAATGTTGTCGGCGCCGCGATCGACGATCGTGAACGGCACGGTGTACGCGCTGGGCGGACGAAACGCCTGGTACTGCGCAACCTGGTTTTTCACCGTGTAGTAGACGAACCCCACCCGCCCGCCGAGGTCCTGGGTGAGCTGCCGCTCCAGAAACGCCGTCGCCTGCGTCGAAGTCGGCTGCTTGAGATTGGGATCGATCTGGATGCTGTTGGACAACGAGCTGGCGAGGAGGTTCCCCGCTTCGCCGGGCTGATAGATCCCGTCGCCCGCGATGCAGCCAGGGCACACTCGGTTGTCGGCCCAGGCGTAGGTGACCGTCTTCTGCAGCTGGTTCTTGTTGGCGAAGCCTCCCAGGCTGATGCCGGGATTGAACGCAAACAGGCTGTAATTCACCTTGACGACGGTCTTGCCGTTGCCGGCGAGATCGTAGGTGCCGCCGATGCGCGGCACGACCTTGTTCCACGTGAAGTAATCCTGCTCGGGGAACGTCAATTCAGGAACGTTCAAGGGGCCGAAGCTGTAGGCGTGCTGTTCCTGCTCCGGACTCCACGCGTGATAGCGATCCCAGCGCAGGCCCAGGTTCATCGTCAGCCGGCCAACCTGCCACTGATCGGACGCATAAGCACTGTAGACCTTCAAGCGGTCCAGCGTGGTGAGGTCGCCCTTGTCGACATTGCCGGCCTGCTGGCTCACCTTGACCGCCGTGGGCACATCGAGGACAACGCTGACCGGGGCGCCGTTGTTCATGTTCTGCCGCACGTTGCCCGACGCGAGCTGCGTGTAGCCGTCGTTTCTCAGCTCGGGCAGAGCCCCGCCACCGATCTTGAACGTGTGCGAGCCGCCCCATGCATCCTTGAAGTAGCTCAAGGTGGCCTCGATCTGTCGACGCTGCGGCGTGTACTGGCGCTTGCGTTCGCCGCCCGTGGCGGTGCCGAGAGCGCTGTCGACTACCAGGAAGGCGCGCGTGTCGGTCTGCGCGAGGTTCGACGAGTACAGGTTCACGCCGCCGAAGCGCGCTTCCGCATACAGGTTGTTGCTCAGCGTCCCGTTCCACTCGACTTTGGCCACCCTGACGAGGTTTTCGCGGTCGGCAGTCGTGCCGATCTCAGAAGTGAATGTGAAGGTCGGCACGGGACGCTGCAGCAGCTGGTTGCGCGAGAAGTAGCCGATCAGCTTGTTGCTCTTATTGAGCTGACCTGTAACCTTGCCGGTGAAGTTGTACATGAAGGTGTCGTAGGTGACGCCGGTCATCGAGCCGATGAAGTTCGGCTGCTCAATCGCGCTCTTCTGGTTGTGATACGCAACGTGCCACCAGATCTTGTCTTTCTTCGCCGGGCCCCCGCCGTTCGCGTGGAAGTTGCGGCTGATGACCCATTCGTTGCTGTGCTCACGAATCCCCTGCGCCAGGACGTTGTCCGGGATGTTCGCACCCTGCATCGAGTTGTTGCCGTAGTCCTGGAAGACCTCGCCCGAGAGCCGGTTGCCGCCCGACTTGGTCAGCATCTGCGTCTGCGTTCCCGGGTTCGCCGCCTCGGCGCCATGGCTGATGGTGCCGACGGAAACCTCTTCCAGCGATCCGTAATCGGGGTAGAACGCCGAGAGCGATGCGTCGTAGGTGACGTTGATGCCTTCCATCACGACCTGGCGCTGCCCGTTGAATCCGTAGGCCGTGTAATTGCCCTGCGTGCCTGCCTGGCTGCCGCCGACATCGGTGCGAGCCATGGTCACCGACGGCGTCGCGGCAATCAGGGACCACATCTGGCGTGCATTGGGGATCTCGGACATCTCCTTGAGCGTGAACGTCTGCTGCACGCGGGTCGACGTCGCGTCGATGACCGGCGAGTCGCCCGTGACCGTGACGGTTTCCTGCAGGGCCGCGACCTCCAGCGAGACGTTCAGCGTCGCTGTGAAGTTCAGCGAGACGCGAATGTCCTCGCGCTTCAGCGTGCGGAAGCCGGCGAGCTCGTAGGTGACGCTGAAGACGCCGGGCGGCAACGCCGGAAAACGATAACTACCGCCCGAATCGGTGACGGAGGTCTGCACCCCCAGCAGCGAAGGACTGCTCACCGTGACCGTCACACCCGGTAGAACGCCGCCGCTTGCATCGATGACTTTGCCCGTGATCGATCCGGTCGTGCCGGTCGTCTGCGCCAATCCGCTGTCGACCGACAACCAGCCAACCGCAACCAGCGCGAGTAGAGCCTGAGCAATCCGGCGTGTCATATGCGACTCCAAGGAAGGTGCTGAGGTGCGTCAGGTGCGCTCAGGTGCACGGGGTGCGGTACGGTTCGCAAGTGCACAGGTGCGGTTCGCAAGTGCACTCGAGCACCGCCCTAAGCACGTCTGTACCCGTGCACCGCACCGCACCGCACCTAAGCACCCGAGCGCACCCGTCGCACCTAAGCACCCGAGCGCACCCGTCGCACCTGCCGCACCCGGTTCTACCAGTTGATGCGGAATCCAATGCGGCCCGTGCGCGGACCCAGAATCGCAGTCGGGCGCTGGAACGCCGAGCCGCTCGCGACGCTGATGGTTTCAGCGGAGTAACGGTTGAAGGCGTTGAAGAGGTCCGCGAACACGCGCGCCTTCAAAGCTTTTCTGAGGCTGATTGTCTTCTCCGCGCGCAGGTCGAGGACCGAGACGTTGTCCTGCGTGTACGCGTCGTATGGCGTCACGTAAACGGTCGTGTTGCTTAGATTGTCGCCGCGTGCCGCACTGAACGTGCAGGCGCAACTCGCCGGCGCCGCCACCGAGAGGGTTCGCGCGTAGTTGGGGCCGGCCTGGAACCGGTAGACGCCGCTTACGATGATGTCGTAGGGCAGGTCGTAAGTGCCGGTGGCTTTCGCGCTGTACACCCGGTAGTCGTAATCGAATGGTCCGTTCGGCGTGTTGGGGTAGTTCTCCGGGAAATCGTGCATCCAGGTGTAGCCGAAGCTCGCGCCGAGCGAGTAATTCGCGCTATGGCGCTTGTTCATCGAGAACTCGAGCGTCTTGTACTGCCCGTTGTTCGGCGTGTTCATCACGACCGACGTGTTCGGGAAATTCGCGATCTGGCTGTTGGGTATTCCGTAGAACGTCAGGTTCGCATCGTCCGCCGTCCCAAGAACGTTGTCGGCTCCGCGATCGGCGATGGTGAACGGAACCGTGTAGGCGCTTGCCGGCCGGAACGGCTGGAACTGCGCGATCTGATCTTTGACCGTGTAGTAGACGAACCCGACGCGAGCGCCAACGCCCTCGGTGAGCTGCCGTTCCAGATAGACCGTGGTCTGCTTGGATGTCGGCTGTTTCAGATTCTGATCGATCTTGATGTTGTTCGCGAGCGAGCTGGCCGTCTGGTTCCCCTCTTCACCCGGCTGGTAGATGCCGTCGTTGGCGATACAGCCCGCGCACGCTTTGTTGTCGGCCCACGTGTAGGTGACGCTCTTGATCAACTGATTCGGGTTCGCGTTGCCACCAAGGCTGATTCCCGGATCGAACGCGTAGAGGCCGTAATTGAGCTTGACGACGGTCTTTCCATTGCCGCTCAGATCGTAAATGAGGCCGAGCCGCGGAACGATCTTGTTCCAGGTGAAGTACGTCACCGGCGCGAAGGTCTTCTCCTCCACGACCAGCGGACCAAAGCTATAGGGCAGCTGAATCTGCTCGGGACTGTAGGCGCGATAACGGTCATATCGGACGCCGAGGTTCATCGTCGCGCGACCGAACGCCCACTGATCGGCGATGTAGGCGCTGGCGACGTTCAAGCGATCCTGAGTGGTCAAGTGCTCGTTGTGGTGCTTGCGGTCCGTAAACTTGGCGGTGGGCGCATATAGCACGACGCTCACCGGCGCGCCGTTGTTGATGTTCTCGCGCACGTTGCCCGACGCCTGCTGCGTGTAGCCGTCGTTGCGCATCTCGGGCTGAATGCCTCCGCCGATTCTGAGGTTGTGCGTCCCCCATCTATCTTCGAAATAGGTGAGCGACCCGCCAAACTGATCGCGCTCGGGCGTGTACTGCCGTTTTCTCTCCCCATTCCTGTAGATCGCGCGGCCGCTGTCGACCACGTAGAACTCGGTCGTGTCAGTGTTTGCCAGATTCGTCGACAGGAGATTGCTGCCGCCGTACACCGCCTCGACGAACATCTTGTTGCTGATCGTGCTGTTCCACTCGCCTTTGTACACCCACACGTCGTTGTACCGGTTCGTCGTCTGGCCGAGGTCGGTGTAGAAGAAGTTCGCGGATACCGGGAAGTACGGTTGTTCCTTCCAGTTTCGCGAGACGTAGCTAATCACCTTGTTGCTTTGATTGAGCTGCACCGTGCCCTTTGCCGCGAAGTTGCGCAGCGTGCTGCCGAACGGCGTGCCCGCAATCGGGCCGATGAAGTTCGGCTGCGCCACCGAGATGCTCTGGTCGTGATAGGAGAAGTGCCACCAGACCCTGTCTGTCTTGATCGGGCCGCCGAAGCTCGTGGCAAAGTTGCGGTTCTTTTCCGTCTCGTTGCTGTGCTCGCGAATGCTCTGTGCGATCACTTCATCTGGAATGTTCGCCGACTGCATCGAGTTGTTGACGTAATCCAGGTACGTTTCGCCGTGGAAATCGTTGCCCCCCGACTTGGTCAGCATTCGTGTCTGCACGCCGGGCCCGGCTACCTCCGCGCCGTGGCTGATTGTCTCGACCGACACCTCTTCGAGCGATCCGTAATCGGGGTAGAGCTGAGACAGCGACGCGTCGTAGGTGATGTTGATTCCCTCGAGAATGACCTGCCGCTGACCCGAGAATCCGTACGCGCGATAGCTCGCCTGATTCCCCGCCTGGCTGCCGCCGACGTCGGTGCGCGACATCGTCACGGATGGTGTCACCGCGATGAGGGCCCACATATCGCGCGCGTTCGGAAGCTGCTGCAGCTCCTCGAGCTTGAAGTTCTGCTGCACGCGCGTTGAAGTCGTGTCAATCACCGGCGAGTCGCCGGTCACGGTGATGGCCTCCTCGAGCGAAGCGACGGTGAGCTCGACGTTCACCGTTGCCGTGAAGCCAATCGAGATCTGAATGTTCGTCCGTTCGAGGGTCTTGAAGCCGGTGAGCTCGTAACTGACGGTGTAAGTTCCTGGCGGGAGCGCCGGGAAGCGATAGTTGCCGCCTCCATCGGTGACCTGGACCTGCACGCCCATGAGCGAGGGACTCTTTGCGGTGACAGTGACTCCCGGCAGAACACCGCCGCTTGCATCGACCACCTTGCCGTTGATCGATCCGGTGGTGGCGCCGGCGCCGCCCTGGGCGAACGCGGTGGCGGCGGTACCACTGATGAGCCAGATAACAGTCAGGACTGCTGCGAACCCGGGGAGAATCTTGCGCCTCATTGCCCCTCCTGTACGGGAGCTGAATTCAAGTTTCCGACGTTCAACCGACAGAGTTGTGGGTGTAAGCCGCCGAGCGCCCGAGTCGGCGCAGCCCCGGGCACTCGGCGCAGTATCAGCAGGACATGCACTTGTGATTGTTCTTCGCGCCCATTTTTTCGAGCACCGCGATGGTGTCGGGAAACGGAGTGGTTTTCTGCACCGGAGCGTTCGCCATGTCCACGGTCGTCAGGCCCTCTCGATTCACGAGCAGCGGGTTGGCGCCTTTTGCGACGAGGTAGAGGACCATTTCCGTATCGCCTCGAGCGGCCGCGTGGTGAATGGCGTTATTGCCGAGCGAATCGGTGGCATTCACGTCCATGTGCAGCTCCTCCACCATGTACTTCACCGCCGGCAACACGCCGTTCGGGGAGTAATGGTGCGAGTTCCCGCTGTAGCCCACGCCGTACCCAACACCGGCTGCGGCGTGCAGCGCCGGCACGTCCGGACCACCTACAGGAATCGGTGGAAGTCCCGACTGGTCCTTCCCCGCGGCGCGCTGCGTCTCGTTGGCGGCGCCGGCGCGAACCGGCGACTTCATGGTGGGAATATAGGGATCGGCGCCGCGCGCGACGAGCAGCCGCATCGCATCGACGTCTCCGGCGTAGGCCGCACGCCAGAATGTGGTGGCCCCCGCCTCGTCGATGCCCGATCGATCGAAGTTGTAGCCGGAGTACCACGGCTTCTTGTTGACACGCGCGTTCGGGTCGGCACCTTTATCCAGCAGTGCCGACATCAGCTCGAGATATGACATCCGCTGCTGCTCGAAGGCCCGTGGCTGCGGGTAAGCGGCACGCGGCGACCAGTAGCAATTCACCGCGGCGAAGAGTGGGGTCACGCCGTTTTCGGATGCGATGCGCGGATCGGCGCCTTTGTCGAGGAACAGTTTCGCGAGGTCGAAGTTACCGTTGATCGTGGCCATGAGGAGCGGTGTGGTCCCGTCGCCAGCACTCGGCTTGTTGACGACAGCGCCCGCATCGAGAAGCGCTGTCGCTGCCTCGACATGACCCTCGCGGGAGGCGAAGAGCAGCGGCGTGAGGCCGCCCTGCGCCGCGACCAGTAGGTTGTACGGATTGACCTTCTGACCGCGTCGAGTTCGTCCCGCGGGCTCAGCCCCGTTTGCGTACTTCGCCGTCGCGGCGCCGGCGGATTCATTCTCGTTGATGTTCTTCCCCGTCGTGGCGCCGGCGGGTTCCTGCATCGCCTGTTCGGTCACGGTCAGATCGACGGCTCGCATCGTGGCGTCCACCTCGGCGCCGCGCGAAGCGAGAACCTTAATCGCGTCGACGCGGCCAGAGGCTGCCGCAAACATCAGCGCGGTTTCTCCCCTGACTTCTTTCGCATTCGCATCCGCGCCGTGATCGAGCAGGGCTCGCACGCCGTCAGCGCGGCCTGCGGCGGCGGCCATCATGAGCGCCGTCGTGCCGTTGGTAGTCGCGGCGTTCGGATTCGCCCCAGCCGTGACGAGCTCGTCGATGACGGCGACGCTGCCGTTCCTCGCCGCAAGCAACAGCGGCGTGTAGCCGCCGAGCCGTGTCGTCGCGGTGACGTTCGCGCCCGCCTTGATCAGCATCCTGGCGACTTCGGCGTCGTTCTTGAGTGCAGCCCAGTGCAAGGCGGTCATTCCGTCGCCCTGCGCGGCGTTGACGTCGGCTCCGCTCTTGAGCGCGGCGCGGACCGTCTCCTTGTCGCCTCGCATGACCGCATCGGCCAGCGAGCTCGTGCTGGCCTGCAGCGGCGTCAGGCACAGTGCGCCAACGCCGCAGATGTAGAGGGCGTTTCTCAGCAGCCTTCGCATGGCTTTGCTCCCTACCCTTTCAGCGCCGCAGTGGTCTGCGGCGGCACAGTGGTCAGATCGAATGATGCGGTGCTGTCGCCGAACGATTCCATGTCGTCCATGCCGAGAATGTGCGCAATCGACAACATCACGTTCGCCATCGGCGTTCCGTCCGCGGCCTTGAGGTGCAGATTGCCCTTCAGCTTTCCACCTGCGTGGCCCGCGAGGAACAGCGGACACCGTTTGTGGTTGTGCACGTTCGGGTTGCCCATCGGCGAGCCGTAGATGATCAGGCTGTTCTCGAGCAGGTTGCTGTTGCCGTCTGGCGTGTTCTTCAGTTTCTCGAGGAAGTACGGAATCAAGCTCACGTGATATTGATTGATCTTCGCGAAGTCGAAGATCTTCTCTTCCTTTTCACCATGGTGCGACGCCGGATGGAACCCGGTGCTGACGCCGCTCTCCGGATACGCGCGGGCCGATCCATCGCGTCCGAGCTTGAACGAAAACACCCGCGTCACGTCGCCCGCAAACGCCACGGCCTGCAGATCGAACATCAACTTCATGTGTTCGGCAAACGAGTCGGGCACGCCAATCGGCGCTTCAGGCATCTCGCGCATCTCACCACTCGAGTTGCGCGCCTCGACGCGCTGAATGCGGCGTTCGATTTCCCGAATGTCCTCGAGGTAGTCGCTCAGCCGGGCGCGATCGCTGGCACTCAGCTCGCGGCGAAGCGACGTCACTTCGCTCGTGATCCAGTCGAGGATGCTCTTGTCGGCCTTGCGGTTGGCCGCGCGCTCTTTCGGCGTGGCGCCGACCCCGAACAACTGATCGAAGGCCGCGCGCGGATCGCGAATCATCGGCATCGGCTGCGTCGGACTCGACCAACTGATGCAGTCCATATACACGCAGGAGTAGCCGTAGAGGCAGCCGCCCGACGCATCCACGCTCTCGATG
>DASPWV010000033.1:0-2811 GCA_035637635.1 Vicinamibacterales bacterium
CGCGACGCCGCGGGCTGGAAGTGGGTTGGTGCAGAGCGCGAGTAGCGCACGCGTCTCCCGTACGGGCACCGACACGTACAGGCCGCAGAGACACAGGGAAAAAGTTATTGCGGTCTTCCCGTGAATTGCCTCGATGGTTGCCTCTAGTGGCTTCGATCGTCTGGCGAGCGGTATCGTGCGGTTGCAGATACAACTCGGACAAAAGTTTCTCTGTGTCTCTGTGGCTTCGTTGGCGCGTCTCAAAAGATTTCTCCAAAGAAGCTCCAGAACCACTCCTGCGATTTTTCGAGCACGCCGCGTTTTGCCCACTCTTCCAGACTGAGGCGCTTCGCGCGTGAGATGTCGTTTTCAAAATCACGCGTCAGGGCGCCGGCCAGCCCTGGATCCGCGACAGCAAGCGTGAGCTCGTCGTTCAGTTCGAGCGATCGATTGTCGAAGTTTGCCGATCCCGCGATGCTGAAGACGCCGTCCACCATCGTCGCCTTCACGTGCATCATCGTCGGCACATATTCGTAGATATCGAAGCCGTTCTCGAGCAACCGTTCGTATGCCTGACGGCTCGCAAACTTCACCGGCTTGGCATCGGTGATGTCGCCGTCGGTCAGGATGCGAATGCGCACGCCGCGCGCGCTCGCGGCGTTCAGCGCCCATTCGGTGGATTCATCGAGTATGAAGTAGGGTGATTCAATATCGATGGTGCGCCGAGAGCCGGCGATGGCGAGCAGATATAGGAGCTTGACGTTGCTCGCGCCGCCGGTCGGATTGCTCCAAACGACCATCGTCCGTGTCGCGGCGTTACGGGGCGGCCGCTCTGGATCCAGAGCGGGTACTGACTGCCCGCCCGATTCGAGCCAGTTCTCGTAAAAGGATGCTTCGAGCGAACGCACGCCAGGTCCCATCACTTGCAACTGCGTGTCGCGCCAGTGCTCTTCGGCGTCGGCGTTTCCGATCCAGTGGTCCGCGATTCCGATGCCTCCGGTGAAAGCCACATCGCCGTCCACCACCAGGACTTTCCGATGCGTGCGGTAATTGGTCTCTTCGAGCGTCCACGGGCGAATCGGGTTGAACTTGACGAGCGTGATGCCCGCGTCTTTGAGCTTTTTCATCGTCGCTGTCGAAAGCTGCGCGCCAAAGGCGTCCAGCACGATTCGCACGACGACGCCGCGCGACGCGGCGTCGACCAGGGCCGCGGTGAATTGATCGCCCACCTCGCCGTCTTCGTAGATGTAGCTCTCCATGCTGATACGCGAATGCGCCCGGCGGATCGCATCGAGCATCGGCGGAAAGACCTCGCTGCCGTTGCGCAGCACCTCGAACTGATCTCCCGTATGAATGGGGGCGCCGACCAGTGACGCGACGTACTCGGCAAATCGCGGGTCGTCCGCCGCGATGGGACTTTGCACCCGGAGCGTTTGCTGGTCCTGCGCGATGACCAGCAGCGCCGCTGTCACCAGGAACACCACCGCCAGCCAGAATCGCCAACCGCGCATCCAGCTCTTCATCTCTGTTCTCGACTGCAACATACGAGCCTAGCTGAGCCCGCTTCTTGCACCCAGCCACCGGTGAGGAGTTGACACAAATCGACGAGCTTGCGACAACTGGCGTCTGGCTGGTGGCGCTCCTTGCGATCGCAGCCATCGCGGTCCCGGCGTTCTGGCGTGTGCAATCAGCCATCAGGATTCGCCGTGCAGGCGAGCGTCCCATGCACTCGACGCGTGTTGCGCTTTGGCGTCCGGCCGGACGCGTCGACACGTTGGATCTCGCGGCGGGTCCTGGGGGACGGGATGGGGCGCCGCTTCCGCCATTCACATTTGTCGAAGAACATCTCGCCGGCACTCGGCCCTGTGTGTCACTGCGCGACGCCCGCGGTCGCGCGTGGCGTGTGAAGTGGGGCGACGAGGTCCAGGTTGAGGCCCTCGCGACGAGGCTCGCGTGGGCAGCGGGCTACTTTGTGGAAACCACTTACTTCGTTCGCCAAGGACGTCTCGAGGGACTCCGCGACCTCACCCGCGCGTCGAGCTGCTTCGGCGAAGGCGGTGTGTTCCAGAACGCGCGATTCGAGCTCGAGGAGGAGATGGTCATCAAACACTTCGACGAACACAGCTGGGCCTGGAATGACAATCCGTTTATCGGCACGCGCGAGCTGAACGGATTGAAGATCGTGATGATGTGGTTGTCGAACTGGGACGCGAAGGACGTCCGTGACGTCGCGCGCGGATCGAACACCGCAGTCTTTGAATATCCAACCCGTCAAGGGCATCGTGAAGCGCGCTATCTGATTACCGATTGGGGCGGCGCGCTCGGAAGATGGGGCAACGTCGTGAACCGGGGCCGGTGGGACTGCGCGGGGTTTACGGAACAGACGCCGCACTTCGTCGAGGGGGTCGACGGGGAATTCGTGCGATGGGGGTACTCGGGCCAGCGCACAGCCGATATCGCGGACGGTATTCGCGTCAGCGACGTCCGCTGGCTCGTCGAGCACGTCGGAGCGCTGAAAGGGTCGCAGATTGGCGATGCGGTCCGGGCAAGCGGCGGCACGCCGGACGAGATCGACTGCTTTACGGGCGCGTTGACCGCGCGGCTCGACCAGTTGCGGATGGTCGCACGAGGCGTTCGAACCTTTTCGCGGGCTATAGCGTCAAACTGAGACTAGTGGCCCCATTAGTCTCAAAGTGATGCTATTTACCCGGGCATGCTGAAGCCGCTGGTTTTCGAAACGCTTCTCGCGCTCACCGACGAGCCGCAACACGGCTGGGCACTCGTTCGTGCCCTTCAGCAACGAGCCGCCGGCCAGCGCATTCTGCCTGGAAA
>DASPWV010000034.1:0-6175 GCA_035637635.1 Vicinamibacterales bacterium
GGGAAGGTCGATCGCATCGCCGCCGACGCCGATGATGACTTGCCGCCCGACGATAATCGGCGCGTTCGTCGAGAAGTACTCGCGCTTCATGTTGGCGATTTCCTTGTGCCAACGTTCCTTTCCCGTTGCCGCGTCGAGCGAGACGAAATAGTTGTCGGGCGTGAGGAAATAGAGCCACTCGCCGAACATGCCGACGCCGCGATTGCCGATATGATCGCCGCCGCGCGTTTTCCAGAGGAAATGCCACATGTCGCGGCCCGTACGCGCGTCGATGGCCCAGACGTGATCGGGGACTGACAGATACAGCACGCCGTTCACCATCAACGGCGTCGACTTGATGGTGGCATTTGCGGCGGCCGCCGGCGAGGCGTCGGGTCCTTCGCCGCCTGTCATCGCATTTGCGGAGCTCGTATTCAGCCGGTATACCCACGCGAGCGTGAGGCTCTTGACGTTGGTGGTGTCGATCTGTTTCAGCGTGCTGTATCGGCGGCCGGAATAATCGCCGTGATACGTGGGCCACGCGTCGATGGGCGGCTTGCCGAGGAGGGCGGGATCGAGCTTCGCCGCAGGTGTTTGAGCCGCGATCGTGACCGTCCACGAAAGTGCAAGCGGAAGCAGCCGACGTAATAGGTTCGTGTTCATTTGAGCGTCGCGAGATACGCCGTCACGTTGTGCATGTCGGCATCGGTCCACTTCGTCAGCATGTCGACGTGCGCCTGCAGCGGGTCGCTCACCACGACCTTCGGACCATCGTCGCTGCGCAGCCACGATCGCATGCTGCCTGATTTCGCATCGAACAGCGTCACTTCGAAGTCGGTGAGCCGCACCAGCGTGCCGCTGACGGATTCTCCGCCCGGTGACGTGACGGTCACGCGCAGCGCGTTTGGCAATCGATGCGAGGGCACTGGAGGTTGGTCTGGCGGCAGACCGCGGGGCAGAATCATCCGGCCCTGCAGCACCGCAGGATCGCTGTATCTCACGCCGACGCCCTTCAAATCGCCGGCGGGTGAATGGCAGGTGCGGCAGCGGCCGGCTCCGTTGAAGAACGCTTCGCCAGCTTTTGCATCGCCCGTGAGGATGTCGAGGATTTTGTAGAGCCGCCGATTCGACGCGAGATAGATCGTCGCGTGCAGAAACGCCGCCAGATCCGACACTTGCGCGTCGGAGAGATCGAACTTGGGCATGCCCTTGTCGGGACGGCCGACGCGCAGAAACTCGCCAAGCTGTTTTCCGTTCTCGTCGGTCTGGACGAGCACCGAGCGTGTCAGGTCCGGCCCGCTCGCGCCTCCGCGTGCATTCGATCCGTGGCAGAAGCCACACTGCGCGATCAGCAACTGCTGGCCGCGTTCGATGGCCGCTTGATCGCCGGGCGCAGTGAGCGCCTGCTGCTGCGCTTCGACAACGCTCGAGGCAAGCCGCGTCGAAGGACCGGCAGCCGTGAACATCCCGGCGGCCAGCACAACGGTACTCGAGATGAAGAACGTAACTTGACGGTGCATATTGGCTCGAGCCCAAGCCACGGCTAGACTGTGGCCGACTTATACGACACAGGAGGCCGCATGGCAATCGTTACCCGCCGCGAGGCTCTGGGCGCCGCGGGCGCGACACTGGCGCTTGCGGCGCGAAAGACCGCGGCGTTCACGAGTGCGCCTCAAACTGCGCGCACGGTCAAGAATGGCCGGCTGAAGCAGTCGGTCACTCGCTGGCCGTATCGCTCGATTGCTCTTGGCGACTTCTGTCGCGCCGTTGCAGATATGGGCCTCACTGCCATTGATCTCCTCGAGGAACCCGAGTGGCCTGTCGTCCGCCAGTACGGGCTGGTGTGCTCGATGGGATACGCAGGCGGCGGCTCGATTGCCGACGGTCTCAACGTGAAGGCCAATCACGACGCCATCGTCCGGAATTTCGAGAAGCTGATCCCGCGCGCGGCCGCCGAGAATGTGCCGAACGTGATCACGTTTTTCGGCAACCGTCGTGGGATGCGCGATGAAGAAGCCATCGCGAATTCGGTCGACGGTCTCAACCGCGTGAAGAAGATAGCCGAGGATCACGGCGTGACGATTTGCGTGGAGCTTCTCAACAGCAAAGTGGATCACAAGGATTATCAGGGCGATCACACGGCGTATGGTGCGGCGATTGTGAAGGCGGTGAATTCACCGCGCGTGAAGCTGCTGTACGACATCTACCATATGCAGATAATGGAAGGCGACGTCATCCGCACGATCCGCGACAACCGCGATCTCATCGCGCACTTTCACACGGCGGGCGTGCCCGGCAGGAACGAGCTCGACGATCGACAAGAGCTCAATTGGCGCGCGATTGCGCAGACAATCGTCGATATCGGCTTCACCGGATTCTTGGCACATGAGTTCCGGCCGACGCGCGATCCCCTGGAATCGCTGCGCCAGGCCATAGCCGTGTGCGATGTCTGATCAGGAGTGTCGCGACCATGGCCGATGACCATCCTCTCCACTATCGAGCAACGCTGAACGAGTATCAGGATCAGGCCGAGGCTTTATTGCAGGGGCTGAACTCCGGGAATGAAGCCGCCGCGTGGCGCGTCAAATGGTTGCACCCGCGGTTCCGCGGCAAGCACGTGTCGGACGTACAAGCGGCGACGCTTGCCATCGCCGACGCGCGAGTGGTCGTCGGGCGCGAGTACGGTTTCGACAACTGGGGCGATGTCGTCGAGTTCGCCGATGCCGTCATGCGCGCGGGTCCCGTCGCCGAGTTCGAGGCAGCGGTGGAGGCGGTTACCTCCGGCGACGTCGCAACGCTGCAATCGATGCTGCGCGCGAATCCCGAGTTGGTACGCGCGCGCTCGACGCGGCGCCATCACGCGACACTGCTGCACTACATCGCCGCGAACGGCGTCGAAGGCGTGCGGCAGAAGACGCCAAAGAACGCTGTCGACGTCGCGAAGCTGCTGCTCGATGCCGGCGCTGAAGTCGATGCGCTGGCAGACATGTACGACGCGAAGTGCACGACGATGAGCATGCTGGTGTCGAGCTGTCACCCGGCCAATGCGGGTTTGCAGGTCGCGCTCGCGGAGACGTTGCTCGATTACGGCGCCGCATTCAAGGGTCCGGGTTCGAACTGGCAATCGGCCGTCATGACAGCGCTCGCGTTTGGATATCGAGACACCGCCGAGGCGCTCGTAAGGCGCGGCGCGCCAGTTGACACCATCGCGGCGGCGGCAGGCCTCGGGAGACTCGAGGATGCCGCAAGGCTGCTTCCCGTCGCCGACAGTCACAGCAAACACGTGGCGCTCGCGCTTGCGGCCCAGCACGGACATCCCAGTATCGTCAGGTTACTGCTCGACGCTGGCGAAGACCCAAACCGATACAACCCCGAAGGCTACCATTCGCATTCGACGCCGCTGCATCAGGCGGTCTGGTCGAACCATGCAGACGTGGTGCGGTTGCTCGTGGAGCGCGGGGCGCGACTCGATATCCGGGACACCGTCTATCGAGGCACGGCGCTCGACTGGGCAGTCTATGGCGGCCGGGCGGAGCTCGCCGAATACCTGCGCGGCTGCAGCGCGCCGGCGGTGTGACGGCGTATGCGCGTTGCCGCTCTGTACGATATTCACGGGAACCTGCCGGCGCTCGAGGCGGTCCTCGAAGACATCGACCAAGATCAGTTCGACCAGATTGTCGTCGGCGGCGATGTCGTGCCGGGCCCGATGCCGCGCGAAACGCTCGCGCGGCTGCTCGATCTCGAGATTCCGGTGCAATTCATCCAGGGCAACGGGGATCGCGAGGCAGTCGCGTCCATGAAAGGGATGGAGCTCACGACCGTGCCGCCGGCCTTTCAGGAGCTCGTTCACTGGTCGGCGCGCGAGCTCCAGCCGGAATACGAACACTTCTTGGCGAGCTGGCCGCCGACACTCCGCCTGCAGATCGGCGGAATAGGCGAGGTCCTGTTTTGCCATGCCACACCGCGCAATGACGTCGAGATGTTTACGCGGCGAACCGCTGAAGCGCGCCTCGTGCCGCTCTTCGATCATCTTGGCGTGTCCGTCGTGATTTGCGGGCATACTCACATGCAGTTCGATCGCGTGATTGGCAGCACTCGGGTTGTCAATGCTGGCAGCGTCGGAATGTCGTTTGAAGGTCCCGGAGCGTTTTGGCTGTCGATGGGGCCGGATATTCAGCTGCGCCGAACAACGTACGATCGGCGGAACGCTGCGGATCGCATTCGCGCGACGAAGTACCCGCAGGCCGAGGAGTTTGCCGCCCGTTCCGTGCTGCAACCGCCGTCAGCGGACGAAATGCTGAACGCATTTAGTCCTGTGGAATTGAAGGAAGAGCGCCCAACTTCATGAGGCAATCAGCGTGGAATCCACACTGCCGCAACTTGCTGCCTGGGAGAGCTTCTACGTCATCGTGGGCTCTTCGGGCGCTGCGCTTACCGGTCTCCAATTCGTCGTCATCGTTCTCGGCGCGGAAGTGAACGCACTCGTCGGCCAGACGACGCGTGCGTTCGGCACGCCCACGGTGGTGCACTTCTGCTCCGTCCTGTTGGTGTCTGCAATTCTGAGCGCGCCGTGGACGTCCCTTGGCAGCGCTGCAATCGCGGTTGCAGGCTGCGGCGCCGCGGGCGTCGTCTACATCTTCATCGTCATCAGAGATGCGCGGCGGCAGACCCACTATGTGCCGGTGCTCGAAGATTGGCTCTTCCACGGAGTATTTCCGCTCATCGCATACGCATCTCTTCTGATCGCGGCGGTCAGTCTCCCGCGATATGCTGCGACATCGCTGTTTGTGATTGGCGGGGCGGCGGTGCTGCTCCTGTTCGTCGGCATTCACAACGCATGGGACTCGGTGACGTACATCGCAATGAGAGGCCGGCGTGACTCAGAAGAACGACGAGATAGCCATTAGACGGCAGCAGTCGTTCACGGAAAGGAACGCGAATCATGAAGCGGGTGCTTGCCAGCGCCGCGTGCGTTGCCCTGATGGTGGTTGCCATAAACGCCCTGACCGCTTTTGCTTCAGGTCACCTGCCCGCCCGCGCACAACCGGCGACGACCACGAACGCAGAGATCACCAGATGGATGACTGAATTGTCGAACTGGGGAAGATGGGGCAAAGACGATCAGCGGGGCACGTTGAATCTGATCACACCCGAGAAGCGAAAACAGGCGTTGACGCTCGTTCGCGAAGGCATTGCCGTCTCGCTCGCCCACACGATCGACAAGGAGAAAGCGGAAGATAGTCCGCGCCCGCTCGGCCAGCAGATGACGCTCGACGCCGGCGGTCATGCCATGGATCTCTACACCATCTGGTACCACGGATCCGTGATCACGCACATCGACTCGCTCTGCCACTACTCGTTTGAGGGCAAGCTCTATAACGGATTCGATCGATCGCAGATTGCCCAGGGTCCCGGCTGTCCGAATAACGGCGTCGAGCAGCAGAAGGACGGAATCATGACGCGGGGCATCCTGGTGGATCTCCCGTTGATGAAGAAGGTGCCGTATCTGGAGCCGGGGACGCCCGTCTATCCGTCCGATCTCGAAGCCTGGGAGAAATTCGCGAACGTGAAAATCGGCAGCGGAGACGCCGTGTTTTTGCGCACTGGCCGCTGGGTTCAGCGAGCGCAGAAAGGGCCGTGGAACGTCGCGCGCCAAGCTGCCGGCTGGCATGCGTCGGTGATGCCGTGGCTCAAGCGGCAGGACGTCGCGCTGCTTGGCAACGACGCGGTGAACGACGTCCAGCCTTCAGGAGTCGAAGGGAACGGTCGACCGATTCATCAGCTCGCGATTGTCGCGATGGGATTGCCGCTCATCGACGTGATGGATCTCGAAGCCGTGGCGGAGCGTGCGGCGGCGTTGCGGCGATGGGAGTTTCTCGTGACTGCGGCACCGGTGCCGGTGCTTGGCGGCACCGGTTTTCCGCTGAATCCAATCGCGACGTTTTAACGATCGGCCGGGGAGAAGGTTCACATGTCACTCTCGGGAAAACATGCACTGATTACCGGCGGCTCGCGAGGAATTGGACGAGGCATTGCGCTGAGGCTGGCACAGGACGGCGTCAAGGTTGCCGTTCATTATTTTCAGAACGAACGTGCGGCCAACGACACACTCGCGCAGGTTAGAAAAGCGGGTGCCGATGGTTTGGTGGTACAGGCGAATGTAACGCACCCCGATCAGATCACGGCCATGTTCCAA
>DASPWV010000035.1:0-3940 GCA_035637635.1 Vicinamibacterales bacterium
GATCAGCGCTTTGGCGGCCTCGGCGTTGCCGGCTTCTGTTGCCGCCATCAACGCCGTCCATCCGTCGGTATTTCGCGCGTTCGGATCTGCGCCGGCCTGCAGGATCGCGCCCAGAATTTCCGGATGGCCGCCCTTCGCGGCAGCCATCAAAGGCGTCCAGCCGTCGGCGTTGCCGAGCGTGGCATCCGCACCGTGCTGAAGCAACGTCGACACGAGCTCACGGTTGCCGGCCTCGACCGCGGCCATGAGCGCGGTCCAACCATCCTTGTTGGCGGCGTTGACATTCACGTTTTTTTCAAGCATTGCGGCAACAACGTCTTGGCGCCCGGATTGTGCAGCCGCCATGAGCGGCGTATAGCCATCTGCATTCGCAGCGTTTGGATTTGCGCCGGCGGCGAGCAATCTGCGAACGGCGTCGGCGTTTCCGGCTTGCGCTGCAGCAAGCAACGCGGTCCAGCCATCCGGCTTGGCGAGATTGGCGTCCGCGCCTTTTGCGAGGAGCAGGTCGATCGTTTCCACCCGCCCGGTTCCGGCCGCGGCAATCAGCGCTGTCGCTCCGTGGCCGTTGCGGGCGTTTGCAGACAATCCGCTATTGAGAAATGCGTTGATTGCCTCGAGGTCGCCTTGTGAGGCAGCGGCGATGAAGCCGTCTTCGCGAGTGACTCCGTCGTCGGTGTACTTCGACGCCGCATCGGTGCAGGCCGCAGTGACCCACAGCAAAGCGATGACGCCTGGCGCCAGAATCAATCGAGTCCGCCTGCACATGGCACTCCTCCAGCATGAGGTTCGCTGTCGAGATCGAACGCCAACTCGGGTGCAAGCCGCGGGCCACAAGAACGAAGAACCAAGAACGAAGAACGGCGTTTCTCTTGCACAGTCGGTCGCGTGCGAATGGAGCGCAACCTCTTCAGCTGCCACAAGCTGTCTGTACATGGCGTTGACGATGAATCTCGTGTTTTACGGCATGTACCGAGCGGCAACCCGTGTTTGCTGCTGCGTAAGCGATCTGTTGGTTCCGTTCTACGACGGCTGAGCGCGAATGTCGACTTTCACGCGCGAGAGGTATGCATCAAGGTCGGTGAGCACGCTTTGGATCGACGACGCGTCGTGCTGATGTGCGGCTCGCTCGATTGCTTCGCCCAGACGGCTGATCACGGACAGCCCGTAGCTTCTGCCTGTCCCCTTCATCTGATGTCCAATCGACTCGATCCGGGCGAAGTCCGCGCCTTCGAGCAGCGCGCGCATCGTTCGCGCGTCGTCGCGGCGGTTATCCAGAAATCCCGGAACGAGCGGAGCGGTGTCGGGGTCGTCGACGATGACGACATCCTCGGATGTCTGAGCGGAAACCTCGCCGAGCTGACCACCGACGGCTGACAGTGCGACGACGGGCGCTGGTTTCGCGCCGCGCGCCAAATCTGCCGCCCGGATCGCATGCGCCGCCGTTGCGCCATCGAGTCCGGGAAGATTCACGTCCATCAGCACGAGATCGTACGGTTGACTCGAGGCCTGTGCCACCGCGCGTTGGCCATCGGCAACGACATCCACTGTGGCCGACGTGTCTTTGAGGTAGGCGCGCACGAGCACCGCGATATCGGGTGCATCGTCCACGAGCAGTATCCGCGGCGAAGGTCCGGGCGCGAGGTTGCGGACCACCGCCAGCAGCGCTTCGCGATCGAAGGGCTTGTCAATCCGTGCCGCCGCAATCGAGCAAAGATCCGCGAGCTGCGCCTGACCGTCTATGGTCTCCTGTTGTTGGTATCGTTGCAGGTGATTCGCGATTTCGAGCACATACTGCGCAGAGTTGCGGCAGGCGATCACGCAGGTGCGCTGGAGTTCCGACAAATCGGTTTCGAGCAGCACCGTCGTCGTCCCGAACAAGACGTTGACGTAATTCAGCAAGTCGTGCCGAAGCTGTTTGACGCCCGCGTCGCCGATCTGGATCGCGTCCGCGTTGGACATGAGTGGCATTGTGATCAAGCGGAGACCGAGCGCCTGACGGCGACGACGGTCAAGTCGTCTGGAAGCTTGCCGGCAGAAGTCGCCAACTCGACAAGCCGTTCCGCCGTCGCGGCTGCCGGTTCATCAGCACTGATTTGCGCCGCGAGCGTGTTCTGATCGCGGAACAGGTCGGGCCGTGCCTCGCTGAGGCCGTCGCTGTAAATGACGAGGAGATCGCCAGGTTGCATGACGATCGATCCCTCGCGGTAGCGTTCCTCAGGGGAGACGCCGAGCGGCAAGCCCCATGGAAGAAGTGATTCGATTTTCCCCCTGGCCCGTCGCAAGAACACCTGCCCGTGGCCTGCGTCGACGTAGCGGAGCTCGGCGCTTCCAAGGTTCAACTGCGCGTGGAAGAGCGTCACAAAGGATCCGGAGCGTCCCAGATCCTCATCGAGAGACGTGGCGGTGTGCTGAACGGCGGCCGCCGGGCCGTGCTGCCACATCATCGCGCGGATGACCGCACGAACGGTTGCCATGAGCAGAGCCGCGGACATTCCTTTGCCCATGACGTCGCCGACGGTGATGCTGAGCGCGCCCGCCGGCAGCTCCTGCCAGTCGTAAAAGTCGCCGCCGACAGCGCTCGCCGGAATGCACCGCGCAGCCAAATCGAACCCGGCGAGGGTGGGCTGCTGAATCGGTAGCAATTCCGCCTGCACGACCGCCGCGCGCGCGATTTCCTGCGCGAGCTGCGCCTGCTTCTTTTCGAGCTCCGTCCGCAGCAGCTTGATTTGACGGCTCATCGTGAGCCGCGCCAGCGTCCGATCGAGCGTCGCTTGAAACTCGCTCCGATCGAAAGGCTTGCGGAGATAGTCGTCGGCGCCGTGACGAAGCGCTGCGATCGCGACTTGCTCCGAGCTGTACGCCGTGGTGAGGATCACGGCGACGTCCATCCGCTGCGACCGAACGAAATCGAGTACGTCGATGCCGGTCATCCCCGACATCGCCACGTCGAGAAAGATCAGATCCGGATTGAGCTCGCGGATCTTGTTGATGCCCTCTTCGCCGCTGGATGCCACACACACCTCGCAACAGCGAGCTTCCAGACGCGCGCGGAGGAGACGATGGATTTCCGGGTCGTCGTCGATGACCAGCACACGAGGCGTGCCAATCTCAGGCGGTCCATCAGGTGTGTGCGTGAGCAGGCCTACACCTCTGCTGATGTGAGACAAACGATCCAGGTCGACCATTCAGTCGCTCCGAAGTTGCGGCACAACGCGGCGCCCTCTCGTCTCCCGGCGCCGCTCAGATGAGTCGTCCGGCAGCACGAGGGGACTTTGCCTTACTGCCGTTAGCAAGATGAGCGCCACGATGTCGCGGCGACGCGAGTCGCATCAGCGGGCACCGGAGGTTGCCAGGTGATGCACGGATGACGTCGCGTTGGTGCGAGGCGACGCCTCGAGGGCGGGTTGCGCGCGTAGGAACGTGTTAGCGGGTGCCTCCGCTCTCGCGCTCGGCCGATTCCTCGAACAGCTGCTGCATACGGCGCAAACGCCGGTTTTTCCGATCCGTCGGCGCGCAAGAGTCCCCAGTACCGCTCTGCCTCACCGTGATAGTTGCTGGTGTCGAATCGCGGATCGTCGCTGAACATCGCGTATGAAGTTTTATCGCGAATCGAGGAGCGGAGCAGCTGAGTCCCAATCAGGTCCGACGCGGCGACGGCGCGGTCGAGCGCTTCCAATGTTCGCGCGCCCAGTTGCCAAATCCGAGAACAACTTTGACGTTGCCGCGGCGATGAAGAATGGCCGCGACGTTGGCGAGCTCGGCGTCGAACGGCTCGTAGGTTTCCACGCCGTTCTTGTTGAACTCGTTCTCGAGCACCACAAACGTCTCGCGATCGCCCATCGTCCGGGAAATGAGCTGCGAGAGCTCATCGGATATCCGATACCACGTCGCGCGATCCTTCTGAACCTTCTGACGCGAGTGGTAGCAGCCGGTGGTCACA
>DASPWV010000036.1:0-2555 GCA_035637635.1 Vicinamibacterales bacterium
GAACTTGCCGTGGTAGCGCAGCAGATCGTCAGCCGTGCGTGCGACGGTGATGCCGGCAGCCAGCAGCCGCTGTTCGAGCTTCCGCAGCCGAGTCTCGCCACCGCGGTTGGTGTGCGCGATGAGAGCTTGAACATGCACGCCCCGCGTGACGGCGTGTTCGAGCTCCCGCTCGATCTCGTCGCGATCGAAACGGAAGATGCTAATGCAGATGGCTTTGCGAGCGCGCCGAATCGCCTGCACGATTGGCACGACGCCCGCCTCAGGTTGGATTATCAGCTTCACCACGCATCACAGGCTCCTAGTGGCGCGTAACAGCTGAATCACTAGCATCTTTCGGGCGGGGCATCCCGACTGGCTGCGTTGCTCCTCCCTCAAATACTCCCAGTATTCTCGGTCGTCGCGCCTTGCCATTCGGGCGCCGCGCTCCAAAATCTGCTAGTGATTCAGCTGCTACGAGCCACTAGTGGCCCCCTACTTTACTTTCGCCTTGGTCTTTTCGTTCCACTTCACTTCGCCCTTGCCGTCAGCGATCGCCGTCAAGGCATTCGACACGCGATCGGTATGCATCTGGAGCGGCGCCGTGACGAGATACAACACTTCGTCCTCTCCGGACTGACGCAACTCGTATTCCGCTTTGAAGCGGCGGAGAACGGCTTCGATCTTGGGGCGGAGATCGGCCGTTTGCTCGCCGAGCTTGATGCCGAGCTCGAACACCCGCGTTTGCGGCTCGAACCCCTCGATGACCCACAGCGCCGCGACCAGGAACATCGTCGAGAATAGAGCCAGCGCGAAAAGCCCGACTCCCGACGCAAGCCCGACGGCCAGGGCTGACAACATGACCACCGCGTCTTTCGGATCATCGATTTTCGACCGGTAACGGATCAGGTTGGCAGCGCCGACGATGCCGAACGCGCGCGCGATGCTGGCACCCACGACCAGCATGATCACCGCGCCGACAATGGCGAGCACGATCTGCGTTTGGACGACGGCAGGCTGCCGTATCGGCGTTCCTCGTCTGCGTGGCCGCAACGCGAGCGCGGTGCCGAGGGCCGCCGCCAGTGGTAGTCGCACGACCACCGCGCGCACCTCATCCAGCAGGGCATCTGCGTTGAAGTCGGTGGCTGCAAACGCCTCTCCGTTGGCCGACGCCTGTGGTTGTGACCGCGGCGGGGGTTGCCACGCAAAGCCGGCGAAGGCGATGGCGCCTGCGAAGACGAGCACGAGAATCCCATACCGTCCCAGAAGCGATGGCAGCCGCCGGTCGCTCACGGTTTGATTCCCGCCTGCGGTGCGAGGTCGAGGCCTTGCTGCACCTTCGTCTTGAGGTGCGCGATGAAACGGCCGGCGAGCGGCTGCTGGTAATTTGCCGCGCGAAACGCATCTTGCCACTGCCGGTCGGTGAGCTGCGCGAACAGGCGGCACATCCAGACGACATCGGCAGGCGCAATATCGCGGAAGAGCTCGCGATGGCGGCCGTGATAATCGAACACCACGTTTGACCGATCGACGCGCTTGACTAGCCGTTGGCTTTCGAAGTCTTCAATCTTGTCGCGATTGCCGGTCGGCCAGCGCGTCCCCCCGAGCGTCGCGCCAACGTCCTGCACGACGAATTGCGTGTTCGGCTGAACCGACGGGTCCTGAATCTTGTAGATGCGGTTCTGTGACGTCTTCAAATCCCAATTGTTCACGATGAGTTGCGCCACGAGCAGACCTTTGAATTCGCGCGTGCCGACATATGGATTCTCCTGCCACGCCCACTCGCCCGCTGAATCGTATCCGTCCTTGAGTCGAAAACGCGCCGGAACGCCTTGATCTGCCGGTGTGCCGCCGATTATCTTCCAGCCTTGTAGAAAGTAAATCGCCGGTTGATGAAAGCCCACGGCCCAAAGGAGGCGCGACGCCACGATCTCAGGCTGCACTTCGGGGCCGACTTTGATTCGCCAGTTGTGTCCGGCCTCGTCGACGGCATCGTACCCGCGGCTGAACCCGGTGACATCGTATGCGGTGACTCGGTAGACGGTGTCGAGTTTCGGCGCGCGCTCCTCACCGCCAGGTCCCCAGAACAGATCGCGCGCGGTGATATCCGGCGGTTGGACCCAGAGCTGCGCCGTCTGCTCCGCGGTGAGCGGCGCCGCTGCGGTGCTGCGCATGGTCGCAAGACTGCACGCGCAGCAGATACAGACCGCCGCCAGCAGCGCGCCGAGCGGAATATGCGGCCAGTGGGGGAGCTCGACGCGCTCAATCATCGCGACGTGGGAACGGTCATCTTCGTGACGGTGCCTGCATCCACACGTTTGCCGGTGCGGCTGATGGTTTGGAAATTCATCGTGTTGCCGGCAATCTCCGCCAGTAGGTACGACGTGTCGGCGTCGAAGCCCACAGCGGTCATGTCGGTCTTCCTGATGTCGCCTTCACGCAGCTTGGCGGCCCCGCCGGTGGTGAAATACGCGATCCCCTTCTGCGGCTTGATGCGCTCGTAGAAGTGCTCGTGCCCGGCAAGGACGACGCTGACACCGTACTGCAGGAAAAGCGGCTCGACCTGCGCTCGCAAATCC